>NZ_JBFBJT010000035.1:0-55670 GCF_040686175.1 Streptomyces sp. NPDC086077
TCACCTCAAAACGCACCGCTCCCTCGCCGTCGTACATCAGCAGGCGCTGTTGGACAGCACGGGCGTCGTGGGTAAGTCCGGCACTTCCTCCGGGACCGACTGTCAGTGGCCGCCCCCGCCGCCACCGCCGCCGTGACCGCCGCCGCCACCGCCGTGGCCTCCGCCACCACCGTGACCGCCGCCGCCACCGCCATGGCCGCCACCACCGTGGCCGCCGCCGTCGCCATGGCCGCCACCACCGTGGCCACCGCCGTTGCCGTAGCCGTTGCCGTCGCCGTTGCCCCGGCCGTCGCCGTTGCCCCAGTCGTCGTCATCGTCGTCGTAACCGCGGTAGTTGCCGTTACCCCAGTCGTCATCGTCGTCCCACGAGTCGTTGTCGTAGGAGTTGCTGTAGGTGTGCCCGGTCGGGACAGCGGCGGAAGCCGTGCCCGCTGCGCCGATCGCTGCGCCGCCCGCCATCAGAACGGTGGTGGCAGACGCCGCGATGAGACGCCTCGCGCGAAGTGATCGCATGGTTGTACCTTTCCTTCCATCGTCTCGCGCAGTACCCAGCACGAGATGGATGGCCGCACCCAGCCAGTGAAGCGAGCGGCACGGTCATGGGCATCGCCGCAAGAATGGTGAAGCACCTCTCGGCCGCCGGCGCCGATTGTCAGCTTCCGCACTGTGTCAGGCGGGTGGCGCTACGGTCGCGGTCCTCGTTGTGCAGGAACCTTGCCGACCGGGGTGTGTTCCGGTTTGCGGCTTTCATCACAGACGTTAGTCGCGCACGCGTACCGCGGCATCTTGAAACGGGCTATTTTTTGAAATTGTTCAAATTGCATGCATAGCCCTACAAGTGCCCGTATTGGGCTGCGTTTATGGGGCCGTTCGCGGCCTGACGGCGAGTTGGGCGAGGGCGTCGGCCCGGCATGTCCGCCGATGCGAGTGCGGTGAGTGCACGGAGCAGCACAAGGGGTCATCGGCACACCTCTGCCGCCCCGGGAACCAGTCTCCGGGGCGGCAGTGGATGGTGCTTCAGCGGGCGGTGCCGAAGTCCTGCGTCCAGTAGTCGCCGGGCTGCGCGAGCCCGACCCCTATCTCCTTGAAGGCGCAGTTCAGAATGTTCTTCTTGTGGCCGGGGCTGGACATCCAGCCGTCCATGACCTGCTCGGGAGAGCTGTAGCCGTAGGCAACGTTCTCGCCGTACGTCCTCCAGTCATATCCGGCCTCGGTGATGCGCCGGCCCGGATCCGAGCCGTCGGAGCCCGTGTGCGACATGTTCCGGTGGCTCGCCATGTCGGCACTGTGGTCCTGGGCGGCGTCCGTGAGCTTGGCGTTCAGCTTCACCGGGGAGCAACCGGCCTTGCTGCGCTCGCTGTTCACCAGGGCCACGACGCGCTTGGCGGCACTGGACGCGGAGGCCGGGGCGCCGGAGTCGCCGGGCGGCGTGGCGGCGGGTGCGCCACCCCCGGGCGCCGTCGTGCCCGGCGCGGTGTTGCCGCCCTGGGGATCGATGCTGCCCTGGGGAACGGTCGCTCCCTGTTGTTGGGCGGCGTTCCTCCAGTGCTGCCACTGGCCGTGGGGCCTGGGGTTCTCGCTGGCCCCGGCGCTTCCGTCGTTCAGACAGGCCATGGCGGCCGACGGTACTGCCAGTGCGGTCAGGGCGACGGCGGCGACGGCTATGTGCCGATGGCGCGTCTTCCTGCGGTGCTTCCTCATGGGACCTCGCTCGGTCGTCGCGGGTCGCCTCCGGGGCAGGCACGGCGTGGGCGCTGTGCCTGACCTGCGGTGACGCCTAGTGGGGCCGTCATTGTTAAAAGGGGCGTGAGAAGGGGGCAACGAGCATCACTACTACCCGGCCTCGTAGGCGCCGAAGGCTCTTGAACAGGGCGCGCGGGTGTGCACACCCGGCTCACCGCGCAGGCGGCGATGCCTGACGCTCCGTCAAGGCGGAGTGTGCGCCGGGCGGGTGGTGCGAAAGGGGTGAGCCGGTCTCATGCGGCCGTATCGTGGGTGCCGTTTGTCTGTTTCCGTCTGGCAAGTCCGCGTATATCGCCCCGGGCTCATGTACTACCGAGTCACGTTGACGCGTCACGGCTACGTGAGGGATGTCACTGTGTGCCGCTGCAACCATTTGCGGAGAGCCCTGTAGCCCGCACGGATGGAAGGCGCGCGCATATCAGCCGATTCGCTGGCATCTTGCTGGCATAGTGCGCCCATGACGATCAGGACTGCCGGTCGCCGGGACACCCGACGGTTGCACCCGTGAAGAGGCTGTTCGCGCGCCCCCACGAGGAGCCGGCCGGGAAGTGGCGACGCCGCGGGGCTCTGGCCCTGGCCCTCACGGGCGCCGTCGGCATCACCGCCGTCGCCGCCCTCGCCGGCGCGTTCCCCTTCGGCGATCCGCGGTCGGCCGCGCAGCGCGGCGCCCCCGCCGCGGGCCCGTCCGGCGCTACGCCGGGCCCGGCTCCGGCGCCCGGCGCCCCGGGTGCCGGCGATCCGCTCATGCCGCTCGACGGCAATGGCGGCTACACCGTCCGCCGCTACACGCTCGCCTTCGACTGGCGCGCCCCGCGTACCCCCTTCGCCGCCCGGACCACCGTCAGCGCCACCGCCACCCAGGCCCTCTCCCGCTTCGACCTCGACTTCGCCGGCAACACGCTGCACGCGGTCACCGTGGACGGCGCACCGGCCAGATCCGAACGCGAGGGCGACGAACTCGTCGTGACCCCGGCCAAGCCGATTCCCAAGGGCGCCGCCTTCACCGTGCAGGTCGCCTACACCGCCGACCCGACCCAGCAGCGGGAGCGCGGCGACGCCATCCAGACGTACGGCTGGGTGCCCACGCCGGACGGCACCGTGGTCTGCGCGCAGCCCAACGGCGCCAAGATGATCTTCCCGGTGAACGACCATCCCAGCCTGCGGGCGCCGGTCACCTTCCGCATCACCACCCCGCCGGGCCTCAGCGCGGTGGCGAACGGCCGGCTGGTCGAGCGCGTCCGGCGTCCCGACGGCCGGGTCCGGTGGACGTACGACTCCGAGCATCCGGTCGCGGCCCAGCTGATCCAGCTGGCGATCGGGAAGTTCTCGTTCGTGGACAGCACCGGCCCGCGGGGGTTGCCCGTGCGGGACGTGGTCCCCGAGGGGCTGGTCACGGACACCGAGGACCATCGTGCGCTCACGTCCGACCATCTGACCTGGCTGGAAGGGCGGCTCGGCCCGTACCCGTTCCGCCGCTACGGCGTACTGGTGGGGGACACCGATCTCCCGGTGGCGCTGGAGACGCAGTCGCTGTCCGTGGTGCCCAAGGGCGAACTGCTGGGTGACCGGGTCGACGCCGAACGTGATCTCGTGCACGAGCTGGCCCATCAGTGGACCGGCAACAGCGTCGCCATCCGACGGTGGTCCGACCTGTGGCTGAGCGAGGGACACGCCCGCTTCTACGAGCGGCTCTACTCCGACGCGCACGGCGGCGTCGACATCGAGGACGCGATGCGGTCGGCGTACGCACAGCACGACCAGTGGCGGCACGACGACGGGGCCCCCGCCGAACCCACCGAACCGACCCTGTTCAAGGTGATGCGGTACGACGGCTCGGCGCTGGTGCTGTACGCCCTGCGGGAGAAGGTCGGCGAAGAGACGTTCGACCAAATCGAGCGGGCCTGGGTGACGAAGTACCGCGGCCGGGTCGCCGGCACCCGGGACTTCGTCGCGCTCGCCTCCGAGACGGCCGGCGAGGATCTGACGCCGTTTCTGACGTCGTGGCTGTACGGGGAGCGGACCCCGCCCATGCCGGGGCATCCCGACTGGGAGGTCGACCCGGTTCAGGACTGAGCGGGAGTGCGGTGGGCACCGGGCCGTACCGGTCGGTAAGGGAGCTGAGGGCTTCCGCCGCCCGGACGGGCGGACTGCCGCTGACCGGGTGGCCTGTGGCGGGCGGCTGGTCCAGCTCGGTGACGCTTGGCGCGACGTGGCGCTTCGGGCACGGAAGCGTACGAGGGGTGACGTGGAGAGCTACTCCGCTGTCGTGGTAGCGCCGAGCATCGCCGGAGGCCCTTGCAATGACAGATCCCGCCACCCCCCGTGTCCCCGACGCAGTACGGCGGCGCCGCCGACGGGTCGTCTGCGTGACCGCGTCGGTGGCGCTCCAGGTTCCGCTGCTGGTCACCCTGCTGAGCCTGCCGCATTCCGACAGTGGCCCGGAGGTCGAGAACAGCGCGACGGAGGACCGGCGTCTGCAGGACGTCTTCACGGCAGCCGCGGCCGAGTACGGCGTGCCGCCCAGCGTACTGATGGGCGTGTCCTACCAGCAGTCGCGGTGGGACTCCCACCGGGGCGCGCCCAGCGTCGCCGGCGGCTACGGCCCGATGCACCTGGTGGACCGGCCGCACGTCCAGGGCGCGCTGCCGGGAGTGGGCGGCCGCGCGCTCGCGGGTCCGCAGTCCGGGCCGAACAAGCAGAACACCCGGGGCAGCCGTTCCGTGCAGCCCGCCGACCTGCAACGCGCCGCCCGCCTCATCGGGGTGCCGGTGGAGCAGCTGCGGACGGACCCGGCCGCCAACGTGCGCGGCGGCGCGGCACTGCTGGCGGCGACGCAGCGCGAGCTCGGCAAGCCGCTCAGCGCCGACCCGTCGGACTGGTGGGAGGCGGTGGCGCGCTTCCCGGGCATGGGCGACTCCGTGTCGGCGAACACGTTCGCGAGCGACGTCTTCACCGTGATCCGGCGCGGTGCGCGCCGCACCACCGACGCGGGGCAGCGGATCACCCTCCCCGCCAGCCCCGGGGTGAAGGCCCCGCCGCACGACCCGAACCGGCCGAAGGACATCGAGTGCCCGACGGAGCTGTCCTGCTCCTGGGTCCGGGCGCCGCACGTCGAGGTCGGTGACGGCGAGTACGGCAACTTCGACCCGGCCGACCGGCCCAACGACCAGAAGGTCGAGTACATCGTCATCCACGACACCGAGGGCCCCCTGCCGGCCATGCTCAAGACGGTCCAGGACCCGAACGAGGTGTCGTGGCACTACTCCGTCCGCTCCAGTGACGGCCATGTCGTCCAGCACGTGAAGACCAAGGACGCGGCCCGGCACTCCGGCAGCCAGTACATCAACGCCCGCTCGATCGGCATCGAGCACGAAGGGATCCTCGCCCAGCCGGACACCTGGTACACCGAGCAGATGTACCAGGCCTCGGCCCGCCTGGTGCGCTACCTGGCCAAGAAGTACGACGTCCCGCTCGACCGGCAGCACATCTTCGGACACGACAACGTGCCGTCCCCGGTGGGCGTGACCATCCCCGACATGCACGACGACCCGGGCCCCTACTGGGACTGGGAGCACTACTTCGACCTGCTCGGCGCCCCGCTGCGCGGCAGGGCCGGACGGGACAGCGACCTTGTGGTCGTGCTGCCCGACTACGACACGCACAAGCCGCTGTTCACGGGGTGCAAGACCAGCGGCGTGCCGTGCGCGCCGCACGGCTCCAGCGCGGTCCGGCTGCACACCGAGCCGCGCGACGGCGCCCCGCTGATCCAGGACCCGGGCCGCCGCCCGGAGGGCGACCCCTCGACGGAGGACGTCAACGACCTGGGGTCGCGGGTCTCGGCGGGCCAGGTCTTCGCGGTCGCCGGACGCAAGGGTGACTGGACGGCGATCTGGTACCAGGGCAACCGGGCCTGGTTCAAGAACCCCAGGACCCGCCCGACGGCCATCGGGACGACCGGCCGGATGGTGACCCCGAAGGACGGGCTGAGCGAGATCCCCGTGTACGGGCGCGCCTACCCGGAGCCGGACGCCTATCCCGACGACGTGCCCGTGTCGGACGACTCGCCGCTCCCGTACAGCCTCCTCGCGGGTCAGCGCTATGTGACGCAGGACCGCGTCGCCGGCACGTATGTCGACAAGTCGGGCTCCGGCAGCGCCTTCCGGGTGGTGAAGGGCGACGAGGAGTACTACGAGATCCAGTTCGGTCACCGGCTCGCCTACGTCCGCGCGAGCGACGTGGACGTGGTGAACGGGTCCGCCACGGCGGGAGCGCCGTCGGGGTCACGCAAGTGACCCCTGCCCGCCCCGGCGCTCCCCGTTTGTCAGGACTCTAGGCGTCCGTGTCGAAGGTGTAGTGGGCGGTGTGGTCCAGCAGGTCCGCCGGGGACACGTCGTTCCACGGCTTCATCGGCTCGTTCAGGTCGACCACGTTCGGTGTCCCGGCCGCCGGGACGTAGCCGGAGCCCGGGTGCCGGCGCTGCCACTCGGCCCACAGCTTGTCGACGAAGGCGTGGTGCAGCCAGAACACCGGGTCGTTGGGGGAGGCCCCGGTGCCCATCTGACCACCGACCCAGACGTGCACCCGGTTGTGCAGATTGACCCCGCGCCAGCCCTCCAAGTGGTTGCGGAACCCGTCCGAGGCACTGTTCCACGGCGCCATGTCGTACGTCGCCATGGCGAGGACCGAGTCCACCTCGGCCCGGGTCGGCAGCTCCCGCACCGCGCTGCCCAGCGACCGGCGCAGGAACGTCCGGCCGTCGACCCGCACGTTGATCGGCCAGTTGCCGCCCGCCTCGGAGAACGGCCCGTCCGACACCCGCCCGTCCCGGGCCCGCCCCGTGCCGCCGAGGAAGTCCGGGCCCCACAGCGAGGAGCGCACGGAGCGGTCGGCGGTCCAGTCCCAGTACGGCAGCGCCACCGACGCGTCCACCGACTGCAACGCCCGCTCGAATTCGAGCAGGTATCTGCGGTGCCAGGGCAGGAACGACGGTGAACGGTGCCCGGTGCGCTCGCCGTTGTCGGTGTCACCGAGGATGAAGGCGTTGTGCGTCGTGACGAACTCGTCGTAGCGGCCGCTGCGCTTGAGCTCCACGAGCGCGGCGACGAAGCGCCGCTTCTCGTCGCTGGACAGGCTCGCCTGGTTCTTGCGGACGGTCATGTGCGATGACTCCTGATGTGGTGCGGGGAAGGTCAGTTGGCGGGGAACGGGACGAGTCGGGCGCCCTGCAGCTCGTCCACGGCGGCGCGCGCGGCGGCACGCGGGGTGGGCACCGGGTCGTAGTGGCTGACCACGCTGATCCAGGTGCCGTCGGCGTTCGGCATCACATGCAGTTCCGTGCCGTCCACGAACACGGCGTAGCCGCCGCCGTGATGCTCGTGACCGCCCCCGGCGACCGGATGGCCCTGTATGCGACGGCCCTTGTAGACCTCGTCGAAGGGTGCGGGGGAGTGGTGGCCGTGCTCGTGCCCCGCCGCTTGCGGCGTGCCGGGCGTGTCCGGCGTGACGGGGGCGGCGCCGGCGTCGGCCGCCGCGCCGGAGGCGACCACGGCGGAGGCGCCGGCGGTCGTGGCGAGGGCGGCCGCGGCGGTGAGCGCACGGCGACGGCTGAGTTCCGGCATAGGGACCTCCAGGATTCGTTGGGACGCTGCTTTCGGCAGGTCGTTCGATTGACGACCTCGCATGCCTATCGGTCCGGCCGAGAGCGGCAGAAATCGCGCGTGTGTGGTTGGCCCTGATCCGGACAACTGCCCATATCTGGTGCAAGGTTGAATCAAGTTGATCTTGCCGGAACGGCTGCCCGGACAGCCCGGAAGAGGGAATTCCTCCCCCTTGTCGCGATCTTTGTGGCGATCCGTCACCGTGCGGCCGCGCCCCGCGTGGCCTGGCTCACTCCGCGAAGATGACGCGATTTCGAGCGGCCGGTCGCGGCGCCTCACTCCTGCTACCCTGCGTCGCGAAATGATCGCTATGAGTAATTCCTAGGGGTGTGCGTGAAGGTCGCCTGCGTCGGCGCCGGGCCCGCCGGCCTGTATCTGTCGATCCTGCTCAAACGGCAGGACCCGTCCCATGACATCACCGTGTACGAACGCGACCCGGAAGGTTCGACCTACGGCTGGGGCGTCACGTACTGGCGCGGACTGCTCGACACACTCCACGAGCACGACCCCGAGTCGGCCCGCGCCCTCGACGCGCATTCGGTCCGCTGGAACGAGGGCGTCGCACACGTACGGGACCTGACCACCCGGCACCCCGGCGACCAGGGCTTCGGCATCGGCCGCCACCGGTTCCTGGAGATCCTCGCCGCCCGGGCCCGCGGCCTGGGCGTCCGCGTGGAGTACGAGCACGAGACAGCCCCCGACCGACTGCCCGACGCCGACCTGGTCGTGGCCGCCGACGGCGTCCGCAGCACCCTGCGCACCCGCCACGCCGGCCATTTCGGCACGGAGGTCACCGCGGGCCGGAACTCCTACATCTGGCTCGGCACCACCAAGGTGTTCGACTCCTTCACCTTCGCCTTCGTGGAGACCGCGCACGGCTGGATCTGGTGCTACGGCTACCCCTTCGACGACCGGCGCAGCACCTGCGTCGTCGAGTGCGCCCCCGAGACCTTCACCGGCCTCGGTCTCGACGGCGCGGGCGAGGCCGACGGGCTCGCCCTGCTGGAGAAGCTCTTCGCCGTCGCCCTCGACGGCCACCGGCTGATCGCACGCTCCGGCGCGCGCGGCAGCGCCCAGTGGCTGAACTTCCGCACCCTCACCAACCGCACCTGGTACCGCGACAACCTCGTCCTCGTAGGCGACGCCGCCCACACCACGCACTACTCCATCGGCGCCGGCACCACGCTGGCCCTTCAGGACGCCATCGCGCTGGCGGCGGCCCTCCGCGAGCACGCCCATCTCCCGCAGGCACTCGCCCGCTACGAGCGCGAACGCAAGGCGGCCCTGCTGCCCACGCAGAGCGCCGCCCGCTACAGCGCCCAGTGGTACGAGAACCTGCCGCGCTACATCCATCTGCCGCCCGAGCGCATGTTCGCCCTGCTGGGCCAGCGTCACTCGCCCCTGCTGCCGTACGTCCCGCCGCAGCTGTACTACCGGCTCGACCGCGCGGCCGGGCAACTGGAGGCGCTGCGCCGGCTCAAGCGCTGGCTGGGCCCGAAGCTCGCCCGCACGGCCCACGGCCGCACGCTGAGGTAGCCCCGGCTCAGCCCAGCAGCCGCCGCAGGAAGGCGTTGCTGAACACGTGGTGCGGGTCGAGCCGGTCCAGCACGCCGGCCGCCCGCCCCCACACGCCCTCCCCGAACGAGGCGGGCACCGTCGTGCCGATGACGTCCTCGTCCCGCCACGCGTCCGAGTCCGTGTACGCCCAGCCCTTGGACCACTCGACCCGGGCGAGCGCGTACCCAGCGCCGGCGCGGCCGTCGTAGCGGCCGAGCAGGAACCGCTCCAGCTCGCGCAGGAACGCCTCCGCGTGCGGCGTCCCCGGCAGGGTGAGCACGTCCAGCCAGACCGCGCAGTCCCACTCGGGACGGCTTTCGGCCGGCCGCACCGCCGACAGCAACGGGGCGTGGGCGCCCGCCAGTTCGGCGTCAGCGGGATCGTCGAGGCCGGTCACGCGAATCTCCACCGAGCCGTTGACCGGGAAGCGGTTCTCGGCGGCGTAGGCCGCGAGCCGCTCCCGGTAGAGGCCGGTGAACTCGTGGATCACCCGTTGCACCTGCCCCCGCGAGGTGAGCACGGCGTAGCCGTCGGCGTGCACCCGCAGGGTGGTCGGCCGCAAGTACAGCAGCGTGTTCTTCGACGGCCCCCAGATGTCCCCGGACAGCGTCGCCGGCAGCCCGAGCGCGGCCACGTCGTACTGCAGATTGCCCAGCACCGGCGCCAGCGACCAGGCGCCCTCCGCCACGATCCGCCCGACCAGATCCGCGACCGGTTCCGGAACACTGTCGGAGAACGGGTAGTTGTACGGCCCCGAGACCCGCCGCGAGGCCGGCGGCCGCGTCGGGGCCACGCTCCACACCTTCAGCCACGGGAGCTCCGTGAAGGCGAACCAGATCGCCTCCACCCGCCCCGACGCGTCGAGGAAGCTCTCGAAGGTGCGCCCGCTCGACCCCGGTGCCGCGAACAACTCGCCCGCCGGGATGTCGACGCGGCTGACACACCGCAGGTGGGTGTCGGCCCCCACCCGCAGCACCACCTCCGTCACCAGCGCCCGCCCGAGGTGGGTGAGCAACGCCGCGCAGTCGGCCTCGTCCCGACGGAAGGTGCGCAGGACGTAGGCGTCGCTGCCCTCGTCCCACACCACGGCGCTGAGCGACAGCACCAGATTGCTCAGCGAGCCGTACGTGTGCCCCGGCAGCCGCCGCTCGCCCCGCGCCGGTACGGCCGTGCCGTGGCCGTCGACGGCCAGGGCGCCGCCCAGCGTGAGGTCGCCGGGTGCCGGCACGGCGGTGAGGCCGAGTCCGTGCCCTTCCAGATACGTCAGCAGCGCCTCCATCGTCACACCGGAGCCGGCACGCACGGCGGACCTGCCGTCGAGGGCGAGGCCGGTGAGATGCCGGGTGGTGTCGACGAGGAGGACGGGGGCGGCCGGTTGCGTCCCCTCCGGGATCGTCAGCGGGGACCAGCTGTGCGAGGCGCCGCGGGCACGGACCGTCCAGCCCTGGCGCCGGGCCCAGTTCACGACCGCGACCACCTGCTGCGGCCCGTCCGGGGCACAGGCCCACAGACCGGTGGCCGTGATCTCGCCGGTCCAGTTCCGGTACGCCGTCCGGTACAGGCCCACGTCGGCGGGGAAGCCGGGCAGCTCCCGCGCGGCGGACGCCGGATCCGGCACGAGCACGGCCGGTACGGCGGACAGGGCGGCGGCGGTGCGCAGGAAGCCGCGGCGCGTGCAGAAAGGGGGCTCTTCGGTCAAACCATCGGTCACGCGTTCACGCTAGGGCGGTTCGGGCGCGATCCGTCCGCCTGCCGCGTTCCCTCACTCGTGTGAGTGAGGAATGCACAGGTGGCGGGTCATGGCGACCGCCTCCGTGCCCGCCGGTGGCAGATGACAGACTGACGCCCATGGAAGAACGCGAATTCGGCAGGTCGGGTCAGCATGCGTCGGTCGTCGGTCTCGGCACCTGGCAACTGGGCGCCGACTGGGGAGACGTCGACGACAAGGAAGCCCTCATGGTGCTGGAGGCGGCGGCCGAGTCGGGGGTGACGTTCTTCGACACCGCCGACGTCTACGGCGACGGGCGCAGCGAGCGGACCATCGCCACGTTCCTGAGCGGCCGGCCGGACCTGCACGTGCTGGTCGCGACCAAGATGGGCCGCCGGGTCGAGCAGATCCCCGAGAACTACGTCCTGGACAACTTCCGCGCCTGGAACGACCGGTCGCGCCGCAACCTCGGCGTCGACCGTGTCGACCTGGTGCAGCTGCACTGCCCGCCCACGCCCGTCTACTCCTCCGACGAGGTCTTCGACGCCCTCGACACCCTGGTCGAGGAGGAGCGCATCGCCGCGTACGGGGTGAGCGTGGAGACCTGTGCCGAGGCCCTCACCGCGATCGCCCGGCCGAACGTGGCGAGCGTACAGATCATCCTCAACCCGTTCCGGATGAAGCCCCTGCGTGAGGTGCTGCCCGCCGCCCGGGAGGCCGGCGTCGGCATCATCGCCCGGGTGCCGCTCGCCTCGGGGCTGCTGTCCGGCAAGTACACGAAGGACACCGTCTTCCCGGCGAACGACCACCGCACGTACAACCGGCACGGCGAGTCCTTCGACCAGGGCGAGACCTTCTCCGGCGTCGACTACGCCACCGGCGTCGAGGCCGCCGCCGAGTTCGCCGCCCTCGCCCCCGAGGGCTGCACCCCGGCCCAGCTCGCTCTGCGCTGGATCGTCCAGCAGCCCGGCGTCACCACGGTGATCCCCGGCGCCCGTTCCGCCGAGCAGGCCCGCGCCAACGCGGCCGCCGCCCACCTGCCGGCCCTGCCCGGCGCCACGCTCGGCGCGATCCAGGACCTGTACACCACGCGGGTCAAGGACCAGGTCGAAGCTCGCTGGTAGCGGAGCTGTTCACGGGGAACCCGGTGGGGAAGAGTTTTCGGACTTTCTCGACCGGGAGGAACCGTGACGACCGCGGAAGGCAGCTCGCACCGGCCCAGAGGGCGCGACGAGACCGAGGAGGAGCGGGCCGACCGCATGTGGGGTGACCTCATCCAGGAGATCCGGGTCGCGCAGATGGGCGTTCAGATCCTCTTCGGCTTCCTGCTGACCGTCGTCTTCGCCCCGACCTTCGCGGACCTGTCGGACACGGACCGCAGGATCTACATCGTGACCGTGGTACTCGGCGCCGCGGCGACCGGCGCGCTCATAGGGCCGGTGTCGCTGCACCGCCTGGTCTCCGGACGCCGGGTGAAGCCGCAGGCGGTCACCTGGGCCTCCCGGCTGACCTTCGTCGGCCTGATCCTGCTGCTTCTCACCATGGTCTGCGCGCTGCTGCTGATACTGCGCGTGGCGACCCACGACCCCTACGTGCCGTGGATCGTGACGGGCGTCGTCGTCTGGTACGTGCTGTGCTGGTTCGCGCTGCCGCTGTGGACCCGGCGCCGCCACACGAGCGGCACCGGTCACTGACGGGTCAGTGCGCTCAGCTGACGGTCGTGGAACCGGCTGAGCAGGAGCAGCGAGGCGGTGGCGCCGACCAGGGCGCAGAACATGTCCCACTGCGTGTCCCACACGTCGCCCTGTGTGGCCAGGAACGCGTCCGCCGCCTCGCCTCCGATCACGGCCGCCGCCCACTCCAGCATCTCGAAGACCGCGCTGAAGGCGAGGCACGCGCACACGGCGAGCGGCGCCAGCCAGCGGCTGCCGCGCAGCGGTGAGGTGCGCACGAGCAACTCCCGTACCAGCACGGCCGGTACGAAGCCCTGCATGAGGTGGCCGAAGCGGTCGTAGGGGTTGCGGTCCAGGCCGAAGGTGTCGCGCACCCAGTCGCCGAGCGGGACCTGCGCGTAGGTGTAGTGGCCGCCCAGCACCAGGACCAGCGCGTGCGCGGCGAGCAGACAGCACAGAAGGCCCGTCATCGGGAACCGCCGCCAGGTCAGGAACAGCAGCGGCAGTCCGACGAGCACCCACACCGTCTCCAAAAACCAGGTCGCCCGGTCGTACGGCTCCCAGGCGGACACCGCCAGCGCCACGACCACCAGCCCGGCGAGCAGCGGGGGCAGGCGCCGGCCGGAGCGGGCGGCGGACAGCGGGGAGATCCGGTGTGGGTCCGGACTGACAGCGGACATGGGCGCGCTCCTCTTGGTGGGAGCCCCATCGTGTCGGCGCCGCGCGACGCGGGCATGAGTACGGCTACTCAACTCCCGCCGCGTGAGGTATCCGTACGGCTGCGCAACTCCCGCCGCACCACCGGACATGGACAAGGCTGCTCAGCCCTCGGCGATGACCTCGGCCAGGAAGTCGTCCACCTCGATCTGCTCCTGCCCGGGCGCGACGATCTCGTGGGTCCGGCGCAGGAACGACTCGACGGCGGCGGCCCAGGCGAACACCACCGCATGATGGCGTTCGCCGTCCGACCGGGTGTCGCCCAAGAACTCCATGCGCAGTTCCTCCCACACGCCCGTCGACACCGGGCGGAACCGCACGTCGCCCATGCCGACGGGCCGCCGCAGCCCGTCGAGGACCATCTCGCGGTCCAGCCGCCACCGGGCCAGTACATGGCCGTCATGGCTGAACACCATGGTGACGGCGAACGGGTCGTCGGCGTCGTAGCCGAGGTGGGCGAGCACGGGGAAGCGGTCCGTGGCGCCCGCCTGAAGCTGCATGACCAGGGTCTTGTGCACATTGGGGTTCACCAGAGGGCCTCCGGGGAGAACGGTCGTAGAGACCTCTAGTACCCCCTTCGTGCACGTGATGCTCAGTCCTGAGGGTGATTCTCCGGTGCCCCGCGCAACGCCGAGAGGCAGCCGCTCAGTCGAGGGCGTCGCGCAGCGCCGGCAGCAGGGTCTTCGCCGACCAGTCCAGGTACTCCGGCTGCGAGTCGCCGCCGATCTGCACCAGGGCGATCTCCGTGAACCCGGCCTCGGCGTAGGGGCGGACCGCCGCCACGAAGTCTTCCGGGTCGTCGCCGCACGGGATCGAGGCGGCGACGTCGTCCTGGGTGACGAACTGGGTGGCCGACTCGAAGGAATCCGGGTGCGGCAGCTCGGAGTTGACCTTCCAGCCGCTGCCGAACCAGCGGAACTGCGCGTGCGCCCGCTTCACCGCCGCGTCTCGGTCGGGGTCGTAGCAGACCGGCAGCTGGCCCACGCGCGGCTTGCCGGTGCCGCCGTGCCGGTCGAAGGCCTCCAGCAGGCCCTGTTCCGGTTCGGTGGCGATGACGAGGTCGGCGAGCCGCCCCGCCAGCGCGCAGGACTGTTCGCCGGAGACGGCGATGCCGATCTGCGGCGGCTCCTCGGGCAGGTCCCACAGCCGGGCCGACTCCACGTCGAAGTGCGTGCCGTGATGGTTCACATGACCGCCGGCGAACAGCGCCCGGATGATCTCGACCGCTTCCTCCAGCATCTCGTGCCGTACGTCGGCGGACGGCCAGCCGCCGCCCACGACATGCTCGTTGAGGTTCTCGCCCGACCCGAGCCCCAGCCGGAAGCGGCCCTGCGACAGCAACTGCATGGTCGCCGCCTTCTGAGCCACCACCGCCGGGTGGTAGCGGACGGTCGGGCAGGTCACGTAGGTCATGAGCGGGATGCGCTCCGTCGCCTGCGCGGCCGCGCCGAGCACACTCCACGCGTACGGTGAATGACCCTGCGAGCGCAGCCACGGAAAGTAGTGGTCCGAGGTCACGGAGAAGTCGAACCCCGCTTCCTCGGCCCGCACCACGTGGTCCACGAGATCGCGGGGGCCGGCCTGTTCGGTCATCATCGTGTATCCGATTTGCGCCATAGGGGCCGAGTTTCCGCGCGAGGCGACAGGAAACGGCACAGTGGCGCACGGATCAGGGGCGGTCCCGGTCAGGCCCCGGCCGGCCGGAACGTGCGGAAGAAGGCCTCCAGGGCCTGGCGGTTGTCCGCGTCGTCCCAAACCTCGGCCGGGGTCGTCCAGCGCAGTGAGTAGCCGCGCCCGCCACCGATGAGGAAGCCGCGGCCCAGCGTGCGCACCCGGCTGCCGTCGACGTCGGCGAGCCACTCCATGTCGGCGGCCGCCTGCCCCTGGTAGGTCGTCGCGCGGATGTCCCCGAGCCGCCGGTAGTCCTCGGCGGTCCGCCTCAGCCCTGGCTCGACGTCGTCGCGCCAGACCGCGACCGGGTCCGGACCGACGCGCGCGCTGTACGTCACCGCCAGCGTGCGCGCGTCGCCGGGTGCGCCGAGCACCACGCGGTAGGCCAGACCGGACGCGCGCGTCGTGCTCAGCGGCTTCCAGCCCTGGGGGAGGGCGACGGAGAAGCCCTCGGGGGAGCGGTAGGTGCTGAAGCCCGGCGGGACGGTGGGTGCCGAGGGCGACGGGGAGACGCCGGTGGGCGGCTCGGCCGGCGTGCTCGGGGCCGGTGCGGTGGGCGTCGGCGCGGGGGTGGACGGGCGGTTCGGGTCCGGTGTGCCGGCGGAGGCCGGCGGGCGGCGTTCACCGTCGGACGCGGCGGTGTCCGTGCCTGGCAGGTCACGGGTCACCGCGAGTACCGCGACCGTCACCGTGACGACGGCCAGCGCCGTCCCGGCGATCATGGTTCGTCTGCTCCACCCCGGGTCGGTGACGTGCAGGGCGGTGGCGTACGCGCGGCGCAGCCGGGGGACCGGCGCGGGGGGCAGGGCCGCGTCGGCGTCCTCGTTGACGACCCGGGTGAGCGCCTGACGCACCACGGGCCGGGTGAGCCGCTCACGGCCGTTCTTGCGCAGCAGGCCCTGCACCACCTGGGTGAGCGGTCCGGCGCGCAGCGGTGTGCGCAGCGGAAGCCGGTCCACGCTCTTCAGCGTGGCCTCGGGCCGGTCCCGCTCCCGGAACGGCGGGCGCCCCTCGACCATCGTGTAGAGGATCGCGCCCAGCGCCCACAGGTCGGCCGCGGGGCCGATCCGCTCGTCGCGGGCCTGCTCCGGAGAGGCGTACGACAGAGCCGTGAGCCGGGGGGCCAGCGTCGCGCCCGCCAGCCCGAAGCCCGCGACGACGACCGGGCCCTCCTCGCGGACGAGGATCTGGCCGGGGCTCAGCTCGCCGTGGGTGATGCCCTCGCCGTGCGCGGCCTCCAGCAGGTCGAGCAGCTCCAGCCCGATGCGGGCCGCCCGCACGTAGTTCAACGAGCCGTGCTCGGCGAGGAGTTCCCCGAGCGGGGTACCGCCGAGCCACTCGGTGACCGTCCACAGCGCGCCCTCCTCCGCGACCGCGTCGACCACGGTCGCGACCCGGCCGGGGCACAGCCGTCCCATCGTCTCCGACGTGCGCATGATGCGGCCGACGGTCCGGCGCGCGGCGTCCCCGTCGGGCTCGCCCGGCAACCCGACCTGGGTCAGCAGGCAGGGGCGCCCGGCCTCGACGTCCTCCCCGTACCAGCAGACGCGGTTCGACTCGCGATGGACGGTCTCCAGGAGCCGGTACCTCCCGGCGACCAACTGGTGTGCGGAGACGTACGCCTTGCTCATGGTCATCCCTCTGAACGCCCGGCTCTCACCTTTCCCAGAGGTACGCGGGGCGCCACGGAGTGTGTTCAACGCCCGGGAGGCGTATTCGGGCGACATCACAATTTTGACGTTCCGTCAGTGCGCCGTGGCCCCGCTCGCCCCTGCTCGTCGAGCACTGCGCGGCGGCCGTCACAGGTTCCGGCGCACCAGGAAACCCACCACCGACCGCGGCTCGGCGGCCGCCCCCGCGTCGAGCGAGGCGTCCGCGAGCGCGGCCTCTCCGGCGTCGATGTGCCGGCGCGCCTCGGCCAGGGCCGCCGTCCGCCCGCCCGTCGCCGCGATCAGCTCCGCGGCCTCGGCCGGGTCCCCCGCGGACTCCATGAGCGCGGTGCGGCGCCCGGCCGCCGGGTCGGGGAAGTCCAGCGCGCACAGGACCGGGAGCGTCTTCTTCCGCTCCTGCAGGTCGGCGAGTACCGGCTTGCCGGTGACGGCGGGCTCGCCCCAGATCCCGAGGACGTCGTCGTACTGTGCATAGCCCCCGGAAAAACCGCCCCGGCCCCAGAGAGGCCAGGGCGTCACTGTTGTCGATCGAGACGTCGGTACGGTCAGGGGGGTTGCTCACGAGGCAGGATCACTTCGGGCTCGTCAGGGACCCCGGTCCGCTCAGTGCTGCTGAGGCTTGTGGGGCGATGCCTCGCTGGGCCGTACGACGACGTACCCCTCGCCCTGCAGCATGAGCTGGACGGCCTCACCCGAACCGCCGCGCAGCATCGAACCGATGGACTGCGAGCGGTGCAGGGAGGTCTGCAGGCCGGCGGTCCAGCCGACCACCGCGTCCGTGTCGACGTAGACCGGGTACTGCCCCGAGACGGGGATCACCAGGGGGCTGCCGTCACACACCAGGCCGAGCCTGCCCTGACCGCTGAAGACGCTGTTGAACAGGCCGCCGCCGGTGATGCCCGCGCCCTTCACGGTGGCGATCCGGTACGACAACGTCGCGTCGAAACACAGGACGTTACGGCCGTTGACCGTGAACTCGTCGCCCGGCTCGACGTCGACGACGAAGCAGTTCTGCGCCTCGTTCGCGAACCATGCCTCGCCCTGGCCGCGCACCGCCATCAGGGGCAGCCCCTCACCGGTGACCGCGCGCTTGAGCATGCCGCCCACGCCCTGGCCCTTGCGCTCGAAGGCGAGATCGCCGCGGTAGGCGATCATCGCGCCCTGCCGGGCCAGCATCTCACCGTTGACGGCGTACCTGATGCACTTGGTGTTCTCGACGGTCATGCCCGGCGCCTGCGCGGGCTGGACCATGTGCTCACTGGAAAAGAGGTCACCCTTCATGCGGGCATCCTGTCCGGTGTATGCCGTTCTGCCAACATCGGCCGCGGAACTGCGGGTGGCGGGACGGGCCGGTCGGCCAGGCCCGCCGACCTCCGGGGGAGGCCCGTCGCATTCCGGGGGCCTGACCGTCCTCGTCGTTCAGCCGCCGAACAACTGGGTCCAGTACGTGCCCGACCGGCCGCCGCCCGCGAAACCGATGCCGATGTGTGTGAAGTCCGGCTTGAGGATGTTGGCGCGGTGGCCGGGGCTGTTCATCCAGCCGGTCACCACCTCGGTGGGGGAGCGCTGGCCGCAGGCGATGTTCTCGCCGATCGAGCGACGGGTGGAGCCCGCGGCGGCGGCCCGGTCCCAGGGGCGGCTGCCGTCCGGCGCGGTGTGCGAGTAGAAGTCGCGGGCCAGCATGTCGTCGCTGTGCGCCTGCGCGGCCCTGGTCAGCGCCGGGTCCTGGGCCAGCGGCGGCAGACCGGCCCGGGTGCGCGCGTGGTTGGTGAGGTCGATGACGTCGGCCGTCGCGCGGGCGAGGCCGGCCGGGGTGAGGGGCGTGGCCCACAGCGCGGTCCAGAAGGTGCCCCCGGACCGGGCGGCGTCGGCACGGGCGAGTCCGGCGTGGGTGAAGGCCGGGTCGTGGAGGGTGCGGCGGAGGCCGTGGTTGCGCAGGCAGTGGTCGACGAACTCGGCGGGCGTGCGCGGGCCGGAGACCAGGTGCTCGCCGATGGTGAGGTACGCGAATCCGGCGGCGGTCACCCGCTGGTGGACCGCGACACCGTCCCCGCCCTCGACGCCGAGCCGACCGGTGGCCGCCATGGCGCGGGCGTGCTGCCGGGCGGCGTCGGTGAGGCGCGCGTCGAGGACCACGGGCGGCGAACCGGCGCGGGCACGCGCGGAGTTGACGAGGGGGAGAAGGCCCAGCGGATCCGGGGCCGACGGTGGGCCGGGCGGGGCGGCGGCACGCGCGGAGTTCGGCGGCCCGGTCGGGACGGGGGGCGAAGGGGTGGACGGTGTGCCGTCGTCCAGGACGTCCACGCCGAAGTCGCGCGCCAGGCCCGCCAGTCCGTCGGCGTACCCCTGCCCGAGAGCGCGCACCCTCCAGCCCGCGCCGCGCCGGTACAGCTCGGCGAGCAGCAGGACCGTCTCCTGTCCGGGGCGCGGAGGAGTGAACCGGGCGAGGTGGCGGCCGTGCGCATCGGTGACGAACAGCGTGGGGACGGGGAGGCGGCCCAGCGGCACGGTGGGGTCGGCGGGGCTGAGGACGACCGCCACGCGGGTTGCCCCGGCGCGCAGCCGCGGCGGGTCGACCGTGAGCGTGTGGCCCCGCAGGACGGCCCCCGGGGCGGCGGGCTGGTTGTAGAACACGAAGTCGCCGTCGCCGCACACCCTGCCGCCGTCGCCGGTGACGAGCGCGGACAGGTCGAAGGGGCCGGGCACCCGCACGGTCAGGGGACCGTCCGGGAGCGGCACGTTGCCTCCGGGGACCAACTCGCTCATGCTGCCGCCCTGCTGGTGTCCGTCGTGGTCAGAGGTCCGGGGGTGTCGTCGCGGACGACGCACGCCGACGGCCGGCGGTTCCCGGCGGCGTCGCCGCCGCCGCGGGGAGGCAACGTCCTTCGGGGGTCGGTGGACCCGGGGACGCCGACCGGGCAGCCTTCGATCAGTGCACAACAGCCCATAAGTGTCTTGCAATTGAAAGTCTGACGGCAGATCAACTCAACCTTGTGTTGATTCCTGCTTCTTTCATTGACAGCGGAAAATAAGCCGCCTAGGTTCCCGCCATGCCCTCGACCTCCCCTGTCGAGGTGTTCCCGGTCCCTACGCCGGCCGCCTCGCAGATCTTCACCACCGTCCTGTCCCACGGCCCGCTCACCCGCTCCGAGATGGCCGAGCGGACCGGGCTGTCCGCCGCCGCGGTGACCAAGGCGGTCCGGCCCCTGATCGAGGCCGGTTATCTGGTGGAGGACGCGGACGAGGAGGCCCGCCGCGCGCTGGGCAGGCCGGCGAACCCGGTGCGCGTCGACGGCGGCCGGGCGCTGTTCATCGGGGTCAAGGTGACCGGCGACGAACTCATCGGCGTCCTCACCGACCTGTGCTGCCGCATCCGCGTCGCACGCCACCTGCCGCTGCCCGACCGCGACCCCAAGCCGGTCCTGGCGCAGATCGCGGAACTGGTACGCGAGTTGCTCACCGAGGCGGACGGCTTCGGCGTCCGGGTGCGGGGCATCGGACTCGCGGTCTCCGGCGACGTCGACCGCGCGGCGGGAGCCGTTCGCTACTCGCCGTTCCTGGAGTGGCGCGACGTACCGCTCGCCGAACTCGCCGCCATGACGACCGGACTGCCGGTCACCGTCGACAACGACGTACGCGCCCTGACGGTCGCCGAGCAGTGGTTCGGCGCCGGGGTGGGCCTGTCCGACTTCGCCGTGGTCACCGTCGGCGCGGGTATCGGCTGCGGCCTCGTCGTGCACGGTCGGGTCGTCGCCGGGGCGCACGGTGTGGCCGGCGAGATCGGGCACGTGGCGATCGACCCGGCCGGCCCGCCGTGCCACTGCGGCAACCGGGGCTGCGTCGAGGCCATCGCCGGGGAAGAGGCGATCCTCGCCCGGGTCAGGGAGGTGACGGGAGTCCAGGTCGCCGACGCCGCCGCGGCCCTGGCCCTCGCGCACGGGGGCGACGCCGGCGCCCGCGCGGTGTACGCGCGCGCGGGTGAGGCGATCGGCCGGGGCATCGCCACGGTGGCCAACCTCTTCGGACCCGAACTGGTGACCATCTCCGGCGAGGGACTGGCCGCCTACGACCTGTTCGCCGAGCAGATCCGCGACGCCTTCGCGGCGGCCGCCTTCGGCTCGGCCGCCCAGTGTGCCGTACGGACCCGGCCGCTGCCCTTCGAGGAATGGGCACGCGGCGCCGCCGCGACCGCGATCCAGAGCTTCATCACCACGGACCAGAACTAGCCCGACCCACCCCCAGCTGTACCGAGCCCAGGAGGTACGACCCATGCGGTCACCCTCGTACTCCGTCCTGCCCGCACGCGGCCTGAGAGCCGTCGTCGTCCTCGCCCTCACGGCGGGCCTCGCCACCGCCGTCCCGGCGGCCCAGGCCCAGACCCCGGCCGGCACCGCCGCCCCCGACCGGGCCGCGTCCGGCACCGCCGCCCCGGCGCTCGCCGCCAAGCCGTACATGGGCTGGTCGAGCTGGAGCATGCAGTCGTCGAAGTACCCGGGCCTCAACCCGGACGGCGACTACAGCTATCTCACCGAGGCGAACGTCCTGAAGCAGACCGACGCCATGGCCACGAAGCTGAAGCGGTACGGCTACGAGTACGTCAACATCGACGCCGGCTGGTGGCGTGACAAGGCGTGGAAGCCCTGGTTCGACGACCACGGCCGGCAGAAGGCCGACCCGGACCGCTTCCCCCGGGGGATGAAGGCCGTCGCCGACCACATCCACGCCAAGGGACTCAAGGCGGGGATCTACCTCCCCGTCGGCCTGGAGAAGGAGGCGTACGGCGAGGGCAAGGTGCCGATCTGGAACGCCGAGGGCTGCACCACCGCCGACATCGTCCACGACGACCTGCGCACCACCAACGGCTGGGACAGCGCCTACAAGATCGACTTCGCGGACCCCTGCGCGCAGAAGTACATCGACTCCCAGGCCCGGCTCTTCGCCGACTGGGGCTACGACTTCCTCAAGCTCGACGGCGTCGGCCCCGGCTCCTTCAAGAGCGGCGACAACTACGACAACGTCGCCGACGTGGCCGCCTGGCAGAAGGCCATCGCCACCGCCGGCCGGCCGATCCACCTCGAACTGTCCTGGTCCCTGGACATCGGGCACGCCGAGGACTGGAAGAAGTACTCCAACGGCTGGCGTATCGACACCGATGTCGAGTGCTACTGCAACACCCTCGCCACCTGGGAGAACAGCGTCGTCGACCGCTGGGACGACACCCCCGCCTGGACCCGGCACGCGGGCCCGGGCGGCTGGAACGACCTCGACGCGCTCCTCGTCGGCAACGGCGAGATGGACGGCCTGACGAAGGCCGAACGGCAGAGCCAGGCCACCCTGTGGGCCATCGCCAAGTCCCCGCTGTTCAGCGGCGACGACCTGACCCGGCTCGACTCCTACGGTCTCTCCCTGCTGACCAACCGTGAGGTCATCGCCGTCAACCAGGCCGCCGCGCCGCCCGCGAAGCCGGTCACGCCGTCCGACCCGCAGCAGGTGTGGGCGGCGAAGAACCCCGACGGCACCTACACCGTGGCACTGTTCAACCTCGGTGACGCGCCGGCCGCCGTCACCGCCGACTGGGGCATGCTCGGCTTCACCGGCAAGGCGGACGTGCGCGACCTGTGGAACCGCGAGAACCTGGGCTCCCACCGAGGCGGCATCACCCAGGCCCTGCCCGCCCACGGCTCCCGTCTCTTCACCGTCACCCCGCGCGGCACCGCCGTCACCACGACCGGCTACGAGGCCGAGTCCCCGGCCAACACCCTCGGCGGCCAGGCCTCCGTCGCCGACTGCACCGCCTGCTCCGGCGAGCGCAAGGTCGGCAACCTCTACCTCGGCGGCAAGGTCACCTTCAACGACGTGGTCGTCGCCAAGGCCGGCACCTACCAGGTCAAGGTCGCCTACGTCAGCGGTGACCCGCGCACGCTCGACGTCTCGGCCAACGGAGGCGGCGCGGTGCGCCACAAGTTCGCCTCCACCGGCGACTGGGGGACCGCCGCCACCGTCAGCGTGCCCGTGAAGCTGAAGGCGGGCGCCAACACGATCACGCTCGACAGCGGTTCCGGCTACGCGCCGGACGTCGACCGGATCGACGTACCGAAGTCGCTCTGAACCCCGAGGGACCCGGCGCCGGCCGGGTCCCTCCCCTCCTCGTACCGGGAGCCGCCCGTATGTCCGCACCCAGCAGAAGAACCCTGCTCTCCGCCGCCACGACGGCCGGCCTCGCCACCGCCCTCGCGGGTCTGCCCGCCTTCACCGCGTCCGCCGCACCCCGGCGGCCCGCCGCCGACGCGCCGCTCCCCACCGGCACCGCACGCGACACCCTGTGGTGGCGGGCCCCGGGCGACGCCCACTCGATGATCGAACAGGGCCTGCCCGTCGGCAACGGCCGCCTCGGCGCCCTCGCGAGCAACGACCCCGGCCGCGAACTGCTGCTGCTCACCGATGCCACGATGTGGACCGGCGGCCTCAACGACACCCTCGACGCCGACGGTCAGTTCCCTTACGGCCGCGCCGACTTCGGCTCCTTCACGCTGCTCGCCCGGCTCACCGTCGACATCCCCGACCACGACCTGTCCGCCGTCACCGGCTACCGCCGCACCCTCGACCTGGCCCAGGGCGTCGTGGCCTCCTCCTACGTCCGTTCCGAGGTCACCTACCGGCGGCAGGTGTTCGCCAGCCGGCCCGACGACGTGATCGTCCTGCACTTCACCCAGAGCGGCGGCGGCCGGTACACCGGCACCATCACCCTGGACGGCACCCACGGCGAGAAGGCGGGCGCGGAGTCCTTCGGGGCCGCCCTGCCGAACGGGCTGCGCTACGGCGCCGCCGTCGCGGCCCGCGGCAGCGGCGGGCGCGTCGCGGTGAGCGGCTCCCGGATCGACTTCACCGGGTGCAAGGAGCTCACGGTGGTGGTCAGCGGCGGCACCAACTACGCGCCCGACGCCGCCACCCACTACCGCGATCCGTCCCTCGACCCCGAGCGGCTGGCCCGTACGAAGGTGCGCGCCGCCGCCGCCCATCCGGCCGGCACCCTGCTGCGCACCCATGTCGCCGACTACCGCGACCTGTACGGCCGACTGGACCTCTCCCTCGGCGAGTCGACCGCCGAGCAGCGCGCGCTGGACACCTGGGAGCGGCTGAAGGCACGCGCCCGGGACGAGGTCCCCGACCCCGAACTGGAGGCGGCGTACCTCCAGTACGGCCGCTACCTGATGATCTCCGGCTCCCGCGGCAGCCTGCCCCTGAACCTCCAGGGGCTGTGGCTCGACGGCAACGATCCGGACTGGATGGGCGATTACCACACCGACATCAACATCCAGATGAACTACTGGATGGCCGACCGCACCGGTCTGTCCCCGTGCTTCGACGCGCTGACCGACTACTGCCTCGCCCAGCTCCCGTCCTGGACCGAGCTCACGCACAAGCTCTTCAACGACCCGCGCAACCGCTACCGCAACTCCAGCGGCAGGATCGCCGGCTGGACGGTGGCCATCTCCACCAACCCGCACGGCGGCAACGGCTGGTGGTGGCACCCCGCGGGCAACGCCTGGCTCTGCAACAGCCTGTTCGAGCACTACGAGTACACCGAGTCCCGCGACCACCTGGCGAAGATCTACCCGCTGCTGAAGGGCGCCTGTGAGTTCTGGGAGGCGCGGCTGCTGACCACCACCCTGCCCGGCACCTCCCGTGAGGTGCTGATCGCGGACAGCGACTGGTCGCCCGAGCACGGCCCGCTCGACGCCAAGGGCATCACCTACGCCCAGGAGCTGGTGTGGGCGCTCTTCGGCAACTTCTGCGCCGCGTCCGCCCGGCTGAACAAGGACGCAGGCTACGCGGGCACGATCGCGGGACTGCGCAGGAAGCTCTACCTGCCCGAGGTGAGCCCTAAGACGGGCTGGCTCCAGGAGTGGATGTCGCCGGACAACCTGGGCGAGACGACGCACCGGCACCTGTCCGGGCTGGTCGGGTTGTTCCCGGGCGACCGCATCCGCCCCGACGGCTCCACCCCGAAGGACGTCGTCGACGGCGCCACCGCGCAGCTCACCGCGCGCGGTATGAACAGCTTCGGCTGGGCGAACGCCTGGCGCGCGCTGTGCTGGGCCCGTTTGAAGAACGCCGAGAAGGCCTACCAGCTCATTGTGAACAATCTGCGTCCGTCCACCGGCGGCACCAACGGCACCGCCTTCAACCTGTTCGACATCTACGAGGTCGAGCAGGGCCGCGGCATCTTCCAGATCGACGCGAACTTCGGCACGCCGGCCGCCCTGAGCGAGATGCTCCTCTACTCCCGCCCCGGCCACCTGGAACTCCTCCCGGCCCTCCCCGACGCCTGGGCCGCCGCCGGCCACGTCAAGGGCGTCGCCGCGCGTGGCGGCTTCGTCGTGGACCTGCACTGGCGGGACGGGAAGCCGACCTCGGTCCGGCTCCGCAGTGTCGGCGGCCGGATCACGGCCGTGGCGTACGGGGGCGCCTCCCGGACGGTCACACTCGAGCCGGGGCAGTCCGTCACGCTGAAGGACCTCGGCCGGTGAGCGGCCGTCGCGTACGGCTGGCGCGGGTGATCGGCGTGCTGCTGGTGGCGGCGGTGCCGCAGGTCCCGCTGGCGGCGCAGGCGGCGCCGGCCAGGCACGACGTCATCACCTGGGGCGCCAGTGCCGACCGCGTGGGTGAGGCCGTCGCCGACCGCAGCTACCGGCTGGTGGTGCGCACCAGCGTCGGGGGCGACGCTCTGCGGATCCGGCTCTCCAACGCCTTCGGGGACCGGCCGGTGACCTTCGACAGCGTCCACGCCGGCATCCAGCGGGCGGGCGCCGCGCTGGTCCCCGGCAGCAACCGCCGGCTCACCTTCGCCGGCGCGCGGTCCGTCACCGTCCCCGCGGGCGCCACCGTCCTCAGCGACCCGCTGCCCGGCAAGGCCGCCGCCGGCCTGAACCTCGTGATCAGCCTGCACAGCCCCGACGCGGCCGGTCCCGCGACCGGCCACGGCATGGCCATGCAGACCTCGTACGCGGCGCAGGGCGACCACGCGGCCGAGGAGGGCGCCGGCCACTTCACCGACACCATCGGCTCCTGGTTCTACCTCGACGCCGTCACCGTCCGGACGAGCGCCACGACAGGCGCAGTGGCCGCCCTCGGCGATTCCATCACCGACGGCTGGGAGTCCAGCGCCGACCTGAACCGCCGCTGGCCCGACTACCTCGCCCGCAGGCTCGCGGCGGCGCCCGGGGCGACCGTGCGGGGCGTGGCCAACGAGGGGATCTCGGGCAACAAGGTCCTGGCCGACGGGGCCGGGCGCAGCGCCCTGAACCGGCTGGAGCGCGACGTGCTGTCCCACCCGGGCGTCCGCACGGTCCTCGTGTTCGAGGGCGTCAACGACATCAAGGCCCACACCGGCGTCACCGCCGGGGACCTCGTCGCCGGCTACCGGGAGATCGCCGAGCGGTCGCACGCGGCGGGCAAGTGCGTCGTCGGCGCCACCGTGGGGCCCTTCAAAGGCTGGTCGGAGTGGGATCCGGCCGCCGAGGCCGTACGGCAGGAGGTCAACGCGTTCATCCGGGACAGCGGCACGTTCGACGCCGTGGCCGACTTCGACCGCATCCTGCGCAGCCCCTACGACCCCGAGCGGATCATGCCGTTCTTCGACAACGGCGACCACCTGCACCCCAACGACAAGGGGATGCAGGCGCTCGCCGATTCCGTCGACCTCAAGAGCCTCGAGTGCGCCGCCGGGCCCCGCGCGAACGCGCCGACGGCCACCGACTGACCGGGCGGACGGGCCCTCACTGCCGCAACGTGCGGGCCCAGTCGGCGGGCACCCGCCCGGCAGGGCCCGGCGTCGGCTGGTCCGCGGGATGGCATACCGGAGGCGCCAGCTCGGGCCCGGCGTCGTACACCTCCTTCGTCGCGAAGTTCCAGAACCACTCCTCGCCCGGTTCGAAGCTGCGCATCACCGGATGCCCGGTCGCCTCGTAGTGCGCCGTGGCGTGCTGGGCGGGCGAGGAGTCGCAGCAGCCGATGTGCCCGCACTGGGCGCAGCGCCGCAGGTGGAACCACCACCCCCCGGCCTCGTCGCACTCCGTGCATCCCGTCCCGCTGGGCGGCACGCTCGGGTCGATGCCGCTGGTGTCACTGGTCATGCCGACTCCTCGGGGGCCGTCTCGTCCTCTGTGGCGGTGAGCGGAAGCAGTACCTGGAACCGGGTGTCGCCCGGTGCGGACTCCACCTGGAGAGTGCCGTGGTGCTTGTTGACCACGATCCGCCAGGAGATGTCCAGGCCGAGCCCGGTGCCCTCACCCACGGGCTTGGTGGTGAAGAAGGGGTCGAAGATACGGTCCCGGATCTCGGGTGGCACCCCGGGGCCGGTGTCGCGGAACTCCACCAGCAGGCACTCGCGGTCCCGCGCCGTCCGCACCGTCAACGCCCCCTCGCCGCCGTCGCTGTTGATCGCGGAGACCGCGTTGTCGATCAGGTTGGTCCACACCTGGTTGAGCTCCGCCGGATAGGCGGGGACCTTCGGGAGCGTACGGTCGTAGTCCTTGACGACCTTGATCTGCGGGCCGATCTTGCCTGACAGCATCAGGAGGGTGCTGTCGAGGAGTTCGTGCACGTCGGCCATCCGGTAGGGGGCGCGGTCGAGCTGCGAGTACTGCTTCGCCGCGTCCACGAGGTGGGAGATCCGGGTCGTGGAGTCCAGGATCTCGTCCATCAGCAGCTCGGTCTCGACCGTGTAGTTGAGCCACCCGATCGCGCCCGGCAGGATCTCCTCGTCCACGGCCGCCGCGATCTGGTCCAGCCAGTCCAGGTCCAGGCCGGCCTGCACGAAGGTGGGCGCGATCCGCCAGCCGTCGGGGATGCCGTGGTCGTCGAGCCAGTCGCCGACTGCGTCCTCACGGTCCGAGGCCTCCAGCGGGCTCAGGGTAGGCGCCTTGGCGACGCGTTCCGCGGTGCGGTCCTGGATCTCGATGAGGTTCGCCAGCGCCTCGCGCGGATAGGGTCCCGCCGAGATGACGCTCAGCTTGTGGCGCATCTTCGCCACCCGCTCCCGCAGCGAGGACGTCGCCCGGACGGCCGCCGCGGCGGGGTTGTTCAGCTCGTGCGTGAGCCCGGCCGACAACGAGCCGAGCGCCAGCAGCCGTTCCCGCTGCCCGATCATCCGCTGGGTGGTCTTCGAGCCGAAGAACAGGCCCTCCAGGAGGTGGACCGCCATCGGGAACCACTCCCGCATGATGCTCGCGAACGTGTCCGCGGGCACCACGAAGAACCGCGTCGGCTCGGTCACGCGCATCGAGTTGTTGTAGACCTGCCGCACCCGGTCGCCGAGGTAGGCCTGCATGGCACCCGCGTACACCCCGGTCTGCGAGGTCCGGGTGACCTCGACGTCGTCCGCGCCGACCCTCCGGGACAGTACGACCGTGCCCTCGATCATCACGTAGAAGCAGGTGGCGGGGTCACCCTCGGTGTAGACGGGTCCGGCCTCGAACTGCTCCACCCTGCCCTCGGTGCACAGCCGTTCGAGCTGCTCGGGCGAGAGCCTCTCGAACAGGAACAAAGCGCCGATCTCCCGTGGGTTGCACGGCATCCGGTGACCGCTCATGACTGCTCCAGATAACGGTGGACGAGCATGACGGCCATGGCTCCCTCCCCGACGGCGGACGCGACCCGCTTGGCGGACTCGGCGCGCGCATCGCCCGCCACGAACACACCCGGGACATTGGTCTCCAGGTGGTACGGCGGCCTGTCCAGCTCCCAGCCCGACGGCGGCCGCCCGTCCGCCGTGAGGTCGGGTCCGGCCAGGATGAACCCGCGCCGGTCGCGCAGCACCGTGGCGCCCAGCCAGTCGGTCAGCGGCGCCGCGCCGATGAAGACGAACAGCCACTGCGCGTCGACGAGTTCGGTGTGCCCCGTCGCCGTGTCGCGCAGCGTCAGCTGCTCCAGGTGGTCGGAGCCGTGCGCGGACTCGACGACCGTGCCGCAGCGCACCGAGATGTTCGGCTCCTGCTCGATCTGCTGGATCAGGTAGTACGACATCGACGCCGCCAGCGACTGCCCGCGCACCAGCAGCGTCACCGACTTGGCACCCCGGGCGAGGTACATCGCCGCCTGCCCCGCGGAGTTGGCGCCACCCACGATGTAGACGTCCTGGCCCTGGCACGAGGCCGCTTCGGTCAGCGAGGAGCCGTAGTACACCCCGCAGCCGTTCAGCTCGTCGCAGCCCTGGGCGGCCAGTTGGCGGTACTGCACACCGGTCGCCAGGATCACGCTGTGCGCGGCGATCTCCGAGCCGTCCGAGAATTTCACGACCCGCGCGGCCCCGTTGACCTCCAGCGCCGTCACCTCACGCGCGGTGAGGATCTCCGCGCCGAACCTCGACGCCTGCCGGCGGGCCCGGTCGGTGAGCTGCGCGCCGGACACGCCGTCCGGGAAGCCGAGGTAGTTCTCGATGCGTGAGCTCTGCCCGGCCTGCCCGCCCGTCGCCGACCGCTCCACGAGCACCGTCCGCAGCCCCTCCGACGCCCCGTACACCGCCGCGCCGAGACCGGCCGGGCCGCCGCCGATGACGACCAGGTCGTAGAAGTCGGCGTTCGGGGTCGTGGCCAGCCCCACGTGTGCGGCGAGTTCGGGGGTCTCCGGCTCGACCAGGGGCGTGCCGTCCGGGGTGATCACCAGCGGCAGCCGCTGCCCGTCCGCCCCGGCGGCGTCCAGCAGCCGCCGGCCCTCGGGCTCCTCGGCCGAGTACCAGCGGTACGGCACCTGGTTGCGGGCCAGGAACTCGCGGACGTCCGTGGAACGCGCCGACCAGCGGTGCCCGACGACCTTGGTGCTGGGCACGGGCCGGTAGTCGCTGCGCCGCCAGGCGTCCAGCAGGTCGTCGAGGACCGGGTAGAGCTTCTCCTCGGGCGGGTCCCACGGCTTGAGGAGGTAGTGGTCGAGGTCGACGACGTTGATCGCGTCGATCGCCGCGTTGGTGTCGGCGTACGCGGTCAGCAGCACCCGGCGCGCACCCGGGTACACGTCCAGGGCCTGCTCCAGGAACTCGATGCCGTTCATCTGCGGCATGCGGTAATCCGCCAGGATGACGGCCACCAGGTCGCCGCGCAGCTTCAGCTCGCGCAGCGCCTGCAGCGCGGACTCGCCGGACTCCGCGCGCACGATCCGGTACGACTCGCCGTAGCGCCGCCTGAGGTCCCGTGCCACGGCACGGGAGACTCCCGGATCGTCGTCCACGGTCAAGATGACGGTCCGCGCTGCGTCGGCGGCCTGTGCCATTCGTCTCCCACCCCGAGCGGTCGGTATCAGGACGCGGCGTCCTCCTCGTCACCGCACCCGGCTTCGGCCATCGTATGTTCGATCGCGCCGCTTCGCTCAGGCATGCCGCCCCCGGCCGGCCGGCGGCTCGCCCTCCCCGGAGCGGCTCGTGCCGACGGCGTGGGGAAGACTGAGCGTGACGTATGGGAAAGCCACACGAGGAGGCAGCCGGGATGACGCGCCCGATCACCGCAGGGTTCGACGGCACGGAGGAGAGCCTCGCCGCACTGGCCTGGGCGGCCCGCGAGGCCGTCCGGCGCGGGCGGGCGCTGCGAGTGGTGCACGCGTGGCGGTACGAGCCGCACGAGGCCGTGCAGGGCGACCGCGAGACGCAGGCGCGATGGGTGCGGGACGCGGTGGACGCGGGCGTGCGCACCGTCGGCGGGCGGTACGCCGGCCTGGAGGTGACCACCGACATCGTCGAGGGCGACGCCGCCGACGTGCTGGCCGCCGCGGGGGACCGGTCGGAGATGCTGGTGCTGGGGTCGCGCGGGCACGGCCGGGTCGTCGGCTTCCTGCTCGGTTCCGTCGGGCAACAGGTGATCGCCGGGACGTCGCGCCCGGTCGTGCTCGTGCGGTCCGGCGACCGCGCCACGAGCGAGGTGGACGGCCGCGAGATCGTCGTCGGGCAGGAGGGCGACGCGCAGGACAGCGCCGCCGCCCTCGGGTTCGCGTTCGAGACGGCCGCCGCGCGCGGGGCGACGGTGCGGGCGGTGCGGGCCTGGACGCTGCCGCCGGTGTTCGCCTACAGCCCCGGGTCGCTGAAGCTGCTGGACGAGGCGGGCGGCCCGGAGCCGTACGAGACGAAGGCACTGGCCGAGGCGGTGCAGCCGTGGCGGGAGCGGTTCCCGGACGTGCACGTGGTGGAGCACGTGGAGATGGGCAGCGCGGGGCAGGTACTGCTGTCGGTCGCCGGGCGCGCCCAGCTGATGGTCGTCGGCCGCCGCGCGCGCCGGACGGCGGTGGGGGCGCGGATCGGGTCGGTGGCGCACGGTGTCCTGCACCACGCGGAGTGCCCCGTGGCGGTCGTACCGCCGGCGTGAGTCACTCGGACGCGGGTGTCTCCAGTGGCTCCCGGGCCCGCGGCAGGATGTTCTCGACGTAGTCCTTCACGGCGGTGCCGAGCCCTATGTCGTGCTGGGCCCGCTCCGAGAGGTACCAGCGGTGCTCGAGGAGCTGGTGGTAGAGCTCGGCCGGGTCCATCGCGCCGCGCAGGCCCAGCGGCACGGCGCGCACCGTCGGCCGGAACACCTCCCGCACCCAGCGGTGGGCGAGGACTTCCGGGCGGGCCGCGAGGGGGTCGCCAGGCGCGTAGTCGTCCTGGGTCGCCATCCAGCTCTCCAGGTCGTTCAGCAACCTCCGGGCCTGGTTCTCCTCGGTGTCCAGCCCGGTGAGCCGTAGCAGCTGCCGCTGGTGGTGGCCCGCGTCGACGACCTTGGGCACGAAGGTGACCGTGTCGCCGTTGGAGGAGTGCTCGATCTGCATCTCCGCGACGTCGAAGCCGAGGTCGTTCAGGCGGCGTATCCGGCGCTCTATGTAGTGGTACTTGCCCGCCGGGTAGACCGAGGTGCGGGTCAGCTCCCGCCACAGACCGTGGTAGCGGGCGCAGATCTCCGTGCCGAACTCGATGGCGTCGACCGACGGGTGCAGCGCGCCGGACGCCTCCAGGTCGAGCAGCTCGCCGCTGATGTTGACGCGGGCGAGGTCGAGGTCGTAGTCGCGCTGGCCGTCGCTGAGCCGGGGGTGCAGTTCGCCCGTCTCGGCGTCGACGAGGTACGCGGCGTACGCGCCGGCGTCCCGGCGGAAGAGGGTGTTGGACAGCGAGCAGTCGCCCCACGCGAATCCGGCCAGGTGCAACCGCACCAGCAGCACCGCCAGCGCGTCCATCAGCCGGTGCATGGTCGCCGGGCGCATGGTCGTCTCGAACATCGAACGGTACGGCATCGAGCCGCCGAGGTGCCGGGTGATCAGCACCGACTCCAGCGGGCCGCCCTCCTCGTCGGTACGGCCGGTGACCACGCCGAGGGCGTCCACGGCGGGGATGCCGAGCCGGTCCAGGTCGCGCAGCAGCTCGTACTCCCGAAGCGCGGGCCGCTGCGCGAGCTCCTTGACGGCGACGACCTCGCTGCCCGCGCGGGCGTAGCGCACCACGTGACGGGAGATGCCGCGCGGCAGCGGCACGAGGTGCTCCTGCGGCCACTCCTCCAGCGGCAGGTGCCACGGCAGCTCCAGCAGGAGTGCCGGGTGCTCCGGGTTGGTGGCGCTGATCTGCAAAGCCATGGCGTGAGCCTAGAGGGCCCGGTCCCGTGCCCGGCGGGCGGCGTCGCGCACGGGGCCCTTGTGGACCGGACCGTGCCCGGGCAGCAGGACGTCGGCCGCCAGCCCCTCGATCAGCTCCAGCGAGGCCAGTGCCCGGGCACGCTCGCGGTGGAACATGTCGGGCAGCAGCTGCGGACCCTCGATCCGTGCGGTCGCGTGACCGCTGACCAGCGCGTCCCCGGAGATCACGACCCCGGCGTCCGGCAGATGGAAGACGGCGTGCCCGTCGGTGTGGCCCGGTGTGTGCACCGGCACCGGACGCCCGGGCAGATCCAGCGGACCCGCCGCCGGGAACGGCTCGGGCGAGGCGACCGGGATGTGGGCGGTGCCGCCCGACCGCAGCGCGTGCACGGCCCACGGCAGCACGCCCGGACGCCAGCCGTTGCGCAGCACCCGGCCGACCGAGACCTGGTGCAGGAACTCCCGGCGCGCGTGCGGCACTTCCGCCTCGTGCAGGTACACCGGCGTGCCGTACGTCGCGCGAAGGTACTCCGCCGAGCCGAGGTGGTCGTTGTGGGCGTGGGTGATCAGCACCGCCGCGACCGCCTCCGGCGTGCTCCCCACCGCCGCGAGGGAGTCGAGGAGCCGTTGGCGGTCCCCGAGGTAGCCGGTGTCGACCAGGGTGACGGCGTCGCCGTCCTTGACGATCACCCAGTTGGTGTCGCTGCCGTGCACGAGGTGGATACCCTCGGCGACTTCCCGCACATCTGCCCGCATGATCGTCCTGCCTGGTGAGGTCCGCGCCCGACGGAGACAGCAAACCAGATCAGGGGAACCGCCTGGTCGGAGGGTCCGCGTGCCGCCCGTGTACCAGGACGGTCACCGCGCGGCAGCGCGGGGACGGCACGGTCGCGCGGAGTCAGTTCACTCCCCGGGGGCGGAACTGGATGCTGATCCGCGGCCCGCCGGCGCGCGTCGACTTCGGTACGCAGTGCTCCCACGTCCGCTGGCAGGAGCCGCCCATCACGATCAGATCGCCGTGCCCCAGCGGGCGCCGCACGGTCCCGCCCCCGCCGTGCATCGGGCGCAACAGCAGGTCACGGGGTGCGCCGACGGACAGGATCGCGACCATCGTGTCCTCCCGGGCGCCGCGCCCTATCCGGTCGCCGTGCCAGGCCACGCTGTCCCGGCCGTCGCGGTAGTGGCACAGGCCCGCCGTGGCGAACGGCTCGCCGAGCTCGTCGGCGTAGTACCTGGTCAGCGCCTCACGCGCCTCGGCCAGCACCGGGTGCGGCAGCGGGTCGCCCGCGCCGTAGTACGCCAGTAGCCGCGGTACGTCGACGACGTGGTCGTACATCGTGCGGCGCTCGGCCCGCCACGGCACCTCGGCCGCCAGCTGCTCGAACAGCGTGTCCGACCCGTGCAGCCACCCCGGCAGCACGTCGATCCAGGCGCCCGAGCCGAGCGCGGTACGGCGCAGCCCGTCGAGGGGACCGAGCCGGACCTCGTCGGTCTGGTCGAAGAGCGAGCCCTGGAGGTGCCTGGTCATGCCTTCAGCGTAACCCCGATTCGAATGCATGTTCCAACAGCGGGCTCTCCGGCGTCACGGACCGGAAATCCGGGGCGTCACGACCCTTTGGATACATCCATGTATCGGATACATTCGCGTATCGAACGGAGGCCGGACATGGAGCGAACAGCCGGGCGCGTGACCAGGCGCCGCGTCCGCACCCGCGCCAACCTCCTGGACGCCGCGTTCGAGGTCTTCGCGGCCAAGGGCTTCGGGCGGGTGTCGATCGAGGAGGTGTGCGAGGCCGCCGGCTACAGCCGGGGTGCCTTCTACTCGAACTTCGCCAGCCTGGACGAGCTGTTCTTCGCCCTCTACCGGCAGCGCGCCGACCTGATCGCCGAGCAGGTCTCCGGGGCGCTCGCCCAGGACGGACCGGACCTCGACGTGCCCGCCGCCGTCGACAGGGTCACCGAGGTGCTGCTCCTCGACCTGGACTGGCTGCTGGTCAAGACGGACTTCCTGGTGCACGCCGCGCGCGACGCGGCCGTGGCGCAGACCCTGCTGGAGCACCGGGCCCGGCTGCGCGGCGCGATCGCCGAGCGCCTCGCCCGGGCCGCCCCCGGTCACACCGAACTGCCCGCCGTACTGGGCGGCATCGACGCCGCCGCCCACGCGGTGGTCGCCGCGTACGACGGAGTCACCACCCAACTGCTGCTGGACAAGGACGTCGAGCACGCGCGCGTGTGGCTCAAACAGCTGCTCACCGCGCTGCTGACCGACGCCGGCGGCACCCCCCGATGAATCAGGAAGGGACGATCGCCATGGACGCCGACGTCATCGTCGTGGGAGCGGGCCTCGCGGGCCTGGTCGCCGCGCATGAACTCACCAGCCGGGGACGCCGGGTGGCGCTGGTCGACCAGGAGAACGCCGCCAACCTCGGCGGCCAGGCGTTCTGGTCGTTCGGCGGGCTGTTCCTCGTCGACACGCCGGAGCAGCGGAGGCTCGGCGTGAAGGACTCCTTCGACCTCGCCTGGAGCGACTGGCAGGGCAGCGCGGGGTTCGACCGGACCGACGACGAGGACTCCTGGGCGGTGCGCTGGGCGCGGGCCTACGTCGAGTTCGCGGCGGGGGAGAAGCGGTCCTGGCTGGAGGGGCACGGCATCAAGTTCCTGCCCACGGTCGGCTGGGCCGAGCGCGGGAACCTGCGCGCGGACGGCCACGGCAACTCCGTGCCCCGCTTCCACATCGCCTGGGGCACGGGCACCGGGGTCGTGGAGCCCTTCGTGCGGTACGCCAGGCAGGCCGCCCGCGACGGGTTGCTCACCTTCCACCACCGGCACCGGGTCGACCATCTCGTCGTCGAGGACGGCGCCGCCCGCGGTGTTCGCGGCACGGTGCTGGCCGAGGACGACTCCCCGCGCGGCGTCGCTTCCAACCGTGACCCGGCCGGCGACTTCCAACTCACCGCCCAAGCCGTGATCGTCACCACCGGAGGCATCGGCGCCGACCACGACATCGTCCGCCGCCACTGGCCCGAACGGCTCGGCACCCCGCCCGCCGAGATGGTCACCGGCGTCCCCGCCTACGTCGACGGCCGCATGCTCGACATCAGCGCCGAGGCGGGCGTACGCCTGGTCAACCGCGACCGCATGTGGCACTACACCGAGGGCCTGCAGAACTGGGACCCGATCTGGCCCGGCCACGGCATCCGCATCCTGCCCGGGCCGTCCCCCATGTGGTTCGACGCCCTGGGCCGCCGGCTGCCCGAGCCCTGCCTGCCCGGCTACGACACCCTCGGCACGCTCAAGTACCTGCGTACCACCGAGGACATCGCCGCGTACGACCACTCCTGGTTCATACTCACCCAGCGCATCATCGAGAAGGAGTTCGCGCTGTCGGGCTCCGAGCAGAACCCCGACATCACGGCCAAGGACCGCAAGGCGTTCCTGCGGGAACGCGTCCTCGGCAAGGGCGCGCCCGGCCCGGTGGCGGCCTTCCTGCGCAACGGCGCCGACTTCGTGACCGCCCCCAACCTCGAACAACTCGTCGAGAAGATGAACGGCCTCACCGACAAGCCGCTCCTCGACGCCGAGGCGATACGCCGTCAGATCGAGGCCCGCGACGCGCAGTTGGCCAACTCCTACGGCAAGGACGCCCAGGTGCAGGGCATCCGCAACGCCCGCCGCTACATCGGTGACCGCCTCGGCCGCGTCGCCACCCCGCACCGCATCCTCGACCCGGCGGCCGGGCCCCTCATCGGCGTCAAGCTGCGCGTGCTGACCCGCAAGACGCTCGGCGGCATCCAGACCGACCTCGACTCGCGCGCCCTGCGCGCCGACGGGCAGCCGATCGACGGGCTGTACGCGGCGGGCGAGGTCGCCGGCTTCGGCGGGGGCGGCGTGCACGGCTACAACGCGCTGGAGGGCACCTTCCTCGGCGGCTGCCTGTTCTCGGGCCGTGCGGCGGGGCGGGCGGCCGCCCGGCAGACCGGCTGAGACATGCGCGGGGCCCGTCTTCTCAGGACTCCAGAAGGCGGGCCAGCACCGCGACGTGGCCCTGCTCCAGGTTCTTCGAACCGGTCACCAGCGTCACGGTGCTCCGGGCCGCCAACTTCCGCACCCCGTCCAGTAGCTGCGCCGCCTCGGGCTCGGCCAGCTCCGCCTCGTACCGGCGCGCGAACTCCTCGTAGGACCCCTCCCCCGCGTGGTACCACTGGCGCAGTTCGGTGGACGGGGTGAGCCCCTTCGGCCACTCGTCCACCCGGGCCGCGTCCCTGGCCAGACCACGCGGCCACAGCCGGTCGACCAGGACGCGTACACCGTCCTCGGGCTCCGGCGGTTCGTAGACTCGTCGGACTCGGACACTCATGCGGGAGGCCTTTCGAACGGGGGAGAGGTGTGACGGGAGCGTACGCCGGGCGGGTGGATGCAGCCGTGGAACCCGAGGGGATACCCACCCGTGTCGGTCAAGGTCGACACATGATCAGACGCGCTTGCCGGTTCCTGCTGCCCGCCACCCTCCTGCTCACCGCGTGCGGCGCCGAGGGCACGGACACGAACCCGGCGCCCGGGCACCCGCCTGTCGCCGCCGAGGCCAAGGCGCCCGGTCCCGCCCCGGAACCCTCCCTCGCGACCGGCCCCCGGCAGCTTCCCGGGCTCGGCCCGCTGACCCGGGCCCAGGTACCCGCCGACGCACGCCAGGCGGTCGTGGTGACCGGCCGCGGCAGGAACTCCCCGAGGTCCGAGGCCGTCCTGTACGAGCGGACGGTGGCCGGCTGGCAGGAGCGCGGGAGCTGGCCCGCGCACAACGCGCTGTACGGCTGGACCGACGACCACCGGCTCGGTGACCTGCGCTCACCGGTCGGCGTCTACAGCCTCACCGACGCCGGCGGGCTGCTCCCCGACCCCGGGACCCGGATGCCGTACGACCACTCGGCCGCGTTCACGGCGACCGGTTCCGGTTTCGAGGGCGAGCCGCTGTCCGGTTCCTTCGACTACGTGGTCGCCATCGACTACAACCGCCGGCCCGGCACCTCGCCCCTCGACGGGACCCGGCCGCTCGGCTCCGGGCGGGGCGGCGGCATCTGGTTCCACGTCGACCACGGCGGGCCCACGCAGGCCTGCGTCACCCTCCGGCGGCCCCACATGAAGGAGCTGCTGCGCCGCCTGGACCCGGAACGGCACCCGGTGGCCGTCCTGGGTGACGCCGCCGCACTGGCCCGCTGAACACCCTGGCACCGCCTGGCGCAGGGTGCCCCTGGGTCACCGCGGACGCAGAGCCTCCGCGGCCGCCGCCGTCACGGCCCGCGCCACCGCCGCCAGGGCGGGGGAGTCCAGCTTCCACTGCTGCCAGTACAGCGGCACGTCCACCGCCCGGTCGGGCGCCAGTGGAGCCAGGCGGCCCGAGGCCAGCAGCGGCTCGGCCTGGACCTCGGGGACCAGCCCCCAGCCGAGACCCGCCGCGACGGCCTCGACGAAGCCGTCCGACGTGGGCACGAAGTGCCGTTCCGCGCTCGCGCCGCCGCCCCGCCGCAGTCGGCGGACGAACGCGTCCTGGAGGTCGTCCCGCCGGTCGAAGACCACGACCGGCGCGTCCGGGAGGGTCTCGCCAAGCGGCCCGCCCAGATGCCGTTCGGCGAAGTCGGGGCTGGCCGCGGCGACGTACCGCATGACACCGAGCGCGCGCACCGTACAGCCCGTCACGGGCACCGACGACGACGTCACCGCGGCCATCACAAGGCCCTCGCGCAGCAGCGCCGCCGTGTGGTCCTGGTCCTCGCGGCGCAGCTCGAAGCAGAGCCGCAGCTCCCGCGGGACGCGGCTGAGCGCCGGGAGGAACCAGGTCGCCAGCGAGTCGGAGTTCACCGCGACGGATACCCGGGTCGCCTCCCCGGTGCCGCTCATGCCCAGCTCGGCACGCGCGTCCAGCTCCAGCCGGCCCAGCTGACGCGCCAGCCGGACCACGACCTCACCGGACTCCGTCGGCCGCACCGGCTTCGTGCGCATCAGCAGAATCCGCCCCGAGCGCTGCTCCAGGGCCTTCACCCGTTGACTGACCGCCGAGGGCGTCACATGCAGCGCGGCGGCCGCCGCCTCGAAGGTGCCCTCGTCCACGACCGCCAGCAGGGTCCGCACCTGGTCGAGAGGAAGCTCCGTCATCACCGCGCCCGTCCTGGAGGCTGTCGACATCAATTGCGCTAAGGATACGTAAGAATCTTTAGCTGTACCTACAGTGATCGTCTCCGTAGCGTCGGAAGCATGTCCCCAGCGCTCTCCGCCGCGGCCGCCGGATTCGGCACCGGCCTCTCGCTCATCGTCGCCATCGGCGCCCAGAACGCCTTCGTCCTGCGTCAGGGGGTCCGCCGCGAGGCCGTCCTCGCCGTGGTCGGCATCTGCGCGCTCTCCGACGCCGCCCTGATCGCCCTCGGTGTCGGCGGGGTCGGCGCGGTGGTGGTTGCCTGGCCGGACGCGCTGACCCTGGTGGGCTGGATCGGCGGCGCCTTCCTGCTCTGCTACGGCGCCCTGGCCGCCCGCCGGGTCGTCAGACCCCAGGGGGCGCTGCGCACGGAGGGGGACACGGCTGGCTCGCGCAGGAGGGCGGTGCTCATGTGTCTGGCGATGACCTGGCTCAATCCGCACGTCTACCTCGACACCGTCTTCCTGCTTGGCTCGCTCGCCGCCGACCGGGGGCCGTTGCGCTGGACGTTCGGGATCGGCGCCGTGGCGGCCAGCCTGTGCTGGTTCGCCGCCCTCGGCTTCGGCGCGCGACTGCTCGGCCGCTGGCTCGCCAGACCTACGGCCTGGCGGGTGCTGGACGGACTGGTCGCCGCCACCATGATCGTCCTCGGCGTGACGCTCATCGCCGGGAGTTGAGCGCGCGGCCGGCACACGGTCTCGTCGCGGCGAACCGAACGAGGGCGCACACACCGCAACGAGAGCGCTCACACGGGCCTGTCATAGTGATCCCCGGATTCGAAAGATGTAACGAGCAACCGGGAAGCGCGTGGACACCAGCGAGAGCGGCACAGAGCACCCCGCGGACGATCCCGCCCCCGCCGAACCGCCTCGCAGTGGCTGGCGGCGCTGGGCGATGGACACCCGCCCCCTGCGCCGTCCGGCCTACCGCCGGCTGTGGTCCTCGACCATCGTCACGGCCGTCGGCAGCCAGCTGACCGCGGTCGCCGTGCCCAAGCAGATCTACGACATCACCGGCTCCTCCGCCTGGGTCGGCTACGCGAGCCTCGCGGGGCTGCTGCCGCTGGTGGTGTTCGCCCTGTGGGGCGGTGCGGTCGCCGACAGCATGGACCGCCGCAAGCTGCTGCTGATCACCAACAGCGGCATCGCCGCCACCTCCGTGCTGTTCTGGCTCCAGGCGGTCACCGGCCTCGGCTCGGTCGCCGTGCTGATGGTCCTGCTCGCCCTCCAGCAGGCCTTCTTCGGCCTGAACGCCCCGGCCCGCAGTGCCTCCATCGCCCGGCTGGTCCCCGAGCACGAGCTGGCCGCCGCGAGCGCCCTCGGCTCGACCGTCATGCAGACCGGCCTGGTCGCCGGGCCGCTGCTCGCCGGCGCCCTGATCCCCGTCATCGGTCTGCCCGAGCTGTATCTCATCGACGCACTCGCCCTGTGCGTCGCCGTCTGGGCGGTGCTGCGGCTGCCCGCGCTGCCGCCCCTCTCGACCACGGTGGCCCGGCGTGCCGGGGTGCGGGAGGTCGTGGCGGGCTTCCGCTACATCGCCCTGCACAAGGTGCTGCTGCTGTCCTTCCTCGCCGACATCGTCGCCATGGTCCTCGGTATGCCCCGTGCCCTGTTCCCGCAGCTCGCCGCCGAGACGTACGCCCCCTGGGGCGAGGGTCTCGCCCTCGGCCTGCTGTTCGCGGCGATCCCGATCGGCGCAGTGGCGGGCGGCCTGTTCTCCGGCACCTTCTCGCGGGTCCGGTGGCACGGCTGGATGGTGATCGGCGCGGTCGTCGCCTGGGGCCTGGCCATCACCGGGTTCGGGCTGAGCACCAGTCTGTGGGTCGCGGTGGCGTTCCTGGTCGCCGCCGGTGTCGCCGACATGGTCTCGATGGTGTTCCGCGGCGCGATCCTGCTGTCCGCCGCCACCGACGAGATGCGCGGCCGGATGCAGGGCGTCTTCACGGTCGTCGTCGCGGGCGGCCCCCGTCTCGCCGACGTCCTGCACGGTACGGCCGGTTCGGCCTTCGGTGCCCGAACGGCCGTCGCGGGCGGCGGCGTGCTGGTCGTCGCCGTGATGCTGGCACTTGCCGCGGCGACACCGGACCTGCGGCGCTATCGCGTCTGAGGTCCCGGGCGGTCCCGCGCGCGCTACATGCCCCCGCGCCGGCGCAGGGTGTACTGCTCCATGAGCTGGCCGCGGGTCGTCTCCAGTCGGTGCGCGAGGATCTCGGCCACGATCCGGACCAGGGACATGCCGAGCTGCGGGTCCTGCTCGCACAGCTCCAGCACCGGCTCCGCCTCGAACTCGTGGGCGCGCACCTGGCTGAAGGCCTCCGCGCCGAAGTCCCACCGGTGCGGCGGGAACAGCCAGGACCAGCCCAGCAGGTCGCCGGCGCCGAGGCTGGCGACGGTGACCCGCTTCGCCGACGTCACCTGCTGGTCGAGGGAGACGGCGCCCGAGCGGATCACCCAGAAGCGGTCGGCCGTTCCGCCGGCCTCGAAGATGCGGGCGTCCTCGGGGAAGGACACCTCCCTCGCGAGTGTCATCAGTCGCTGTCGCTGCGGCGGGGGCAGGGCGGTCAGCAATTTCGTCGCTTTGGTCATGGCGCAAAGCTCCTCGCCGACGGAAAGGACCGGTGCTCTGTCTATGCCCATTTCAGCCGCTGTGGGCGCGTGGAGCATTTCGGGGCATGGAGAAGCCCTGGCTGGACGGGGGAAGCCAGCCAGGGCCGTACGGGGTGAGGTCCGGAGGAGGAGTCCCTCGACTCCGTCACCACGTATGTATGAACGATAAACCATCTCGGGCCGTGCTACCCACTCGTAAGCCGGTCACGTGACCTGTTTCACGCGAGAACGCCGCTCCGCGGTCCCGGGAGCGGCCACCCGGGGAGTGGTCAGCCCACCTCGGCGTGGCGGCCGGGCGTCAGGATCTCGTCCAGGACCCGGAGCACCGCCTCGTAGGTCAGCCGCCGTACCGCCGCCTCCCGGGCTCCGGCCGGATCGGTCGGTTCCAGGGCCTCACTGCGCGCCCGCCACGCGCGTTCCTCCTGCTCCGCGCAGGCCCTGCCGCGCTGGATGCGCCGCAACAGCTCGTCTGAGTCCACCACATCGGTCATGTACTCCGCCTACCCCCGTGTTCGGGATCGATGGCCGGAAGACGGGTTTGGTGTGCCCCAAGGGGGTGAGCCGACTTATGAGGGCAGCGCCGGACAGACCCGTTGTTTCGACTCAGTGGTTGCTCCACCAGCCGATCAGTCAGGGAGCTGAGAAGTGAGCGCGCAGCAGTGGACCGAGCCCGCGGGCGAACCCGCCGACCAGGTGTGGCCCCGCCGAAGCGGAACGTGCCTACCGGCCGACGTGCGCCGGGCGATACGGCACGCGGTGGCGGGGCGGTGCCGGGACACCGGCACCCCGTGCGACGAGGGCGGCCTCTCGGACGCTCTCCTCGTCGCCTCGGAACTGACGACGAACGCCATCCTGCACGGCGGTGGTGTGACCGGCGTCGACGTCGATGTCGTCGGGCACGAGGTGCGGGTCTCCGTCAGCGACCGCAGCGACCGGCTGCCGGTGAGCGTGACGCCGGTGGACGAGCAGGGGCGACGGCGGGCCGGCGGACACGGCTGGCCGATCGTCTGCCGGCTCGCGTGCGACGTCCGGGTGGCTGATCTGCCCGCGGGCGGCAAGCGCATCACCGCGGCGGTACCTGTCTTCTGAAAGACCTTCGGATGCCCGGAGTTTGTTCCTCCGGTGCCCGGGCAGACGCATTTTCGTGCTTCGGACCGGAGGCGCGCCAGCGGGGAGCGGTACGCGCTCCGGGGCCTCCGGGTGATCGGGGCCGGCACCCTTCCCGCGGACAGTCCCTGAAGTCCCTGAAAAGACCGTTCAGGAGCGATTCCGCATGCTCATCGACATGTCGACAAGCCGTCCCGGCACGCCCGACTCCTCCACCACACCCGCCCCTGCCCGGCGGCGCCACGACGACGCGCCCGCGACCGCCGACCTCTTCGCCCGCCTCCACACGCTGGAGGACGGGCCCGAGCGAGACGCGGTCCGGGACGAACTCGCCACCGCGTGGCTGCCCATGGCCCATCGCATCGCCGGCCGGTTCCGTGACCGGGGCGAGTCCCTGGAGGACCTCAAGCAGGTGGCGGCGCTGGGGTTGGTCAAGGCGATCGACCGGTACGACCCCTCCCGCGGAGCCTTCGAAAGTTACGCGGTGCCCACCATCACCGGAGAGGTCAAGCGGCATTTCCGGGACCGGATGTGGGCGCTGCGTGTACCGCGGCGTGTGCAGGAACTGCGCAACAAGGTCCGGCTCGCCCGCCGGGAACTGACCCAGAACCCGGGCGCGCCGGAGCCCACCGTGGCGGACATCGCCGCGCACACCGGGCTGACGGAGGACGAGGTCGCCACGGGGGTGGAGGCGCTGGAGAGCTTCAGCACGCTCTCCCTCGACGCCGAACTCACCTCCGACGACGAGGGCTACAGCCTCGCGGACACCCTCGGTGCGCCGGACGGCTCGTACGACGTGGTGGTCGACCGGGAGTCCGCCAAGCAGAGCCTGCGCAATCTGCCGGAGCGTGAGCGGGCCATCCTCTACATGCGCTTCTTCGAGGACATGACGCAGAGCCGCATCGCCGACCAGCTCGGCATCTCCCAGATGCACGTCTCCCGTCTCATCAGCCGCAGCTGCGCCCGAGTCCGGGACGAGGCCCTCGGCCACCGCCCGACCCCGCCCGGCTCCACCGCGCACTGACCCGACCGACGCATGCACCGGGCCTCGCGGCGACGCGGGGCCCGGTCGCGCCGGGGGAGGAGGTGCCCCGGGACCCGCGCCACGGCGACGACCTCACGCGGCGGGCCCGCACCCACATGCCGTGAGGCATCCAGGTGCGGGCCCGCCCGGTACGTCAGCCCTGTGCCGGCCTCGTCCCCTCCACCTGCGCGTGGATCTGCTCCGGCGTCAGATAGGAGTTCGTGTACTCGAAGTCCTTCAGTTTCGCCGCGCGGCGGGCCTGGAAGCCGGTACGGACGAAGTCGTCGCCCGCGACCGCGTTGAGCAGCCAGTTGGTCATGACGCGGGTCTTGGCGACGTTGGTGCGCAGCGCCGACCAGTGGTAGCCGCGGGCGACGGCCTGGGCGGGCACGCCGCGCAGCTCGATGCCGAGGGGCTTGGAGACCGCGTCGCGGCCGCCGAGGTCGACGACCAGACCGAGGTCCTTGTGGACGTACGGCTCCATCGGCTGGTTACGCAGCGTGGCGATGACGTTGTCGGCGACCTTCCTGCCCTGCCGCATCGCGTGCTGCGCCGTGGGCGGGCATACCGCCCCCTCCTCGCGCTTGGCCTCGTCGGGCACCGCCGCGGCGTCGCCGAGCGCGAACACCCCGTCGTGACCCGGCAGGTTCATGGCGGTGGTGACCGCGAGCCGCCCTCGCACCGTCTCCGCGCCCAGCGTCGCGATGAGCGGGCTGGCGACGACGCCCGCGGTCCAGATCAGCGTGCGCGTGGGCACCACCCGGCCGTCCGTGAAGGTGACCTCGTGCGGGCCCGCCTTCTCGATCGACACCCCGAGCGACACCTCGACGCCGCGCCGCCGCAGCACCTCCTGCGCGCTGCGGCCCAGCTTCTCGCCCAGCTCGGGCATCAGCCTGGGTGCGATGTCGATCAGATGCCACCTGATCAGCCGTGGGTCCAGCCGGGGGTAGCGCTTGACCGCGTTGCACGTCAGAAGCTGCAGGCAGGCCGCCGTCTCCGTGCCCGCGTAACCGGCGCCCACCACGACGAACTGCAGCCTGGAGGCCCGCTCGGCCGGATCATGACTGGCGTCGGCGAGGTCAAGCTGCGAGATGACGTGGTCGCGGATGTAGGCGGCCTCCGCCAGCGTCTTCATCCCGAAGGCGTTGTCGACGAGTCCGGGGATGTGGAACGTGCGCGTGACGCTGCCCGGAGCCAGCACGATGTAGTCGTACGGCTCGTTGATGATCTCGTCGGTGATCGTGCGGATGACGCAGACCTTGGACTTGAGGTCCACGCCGATCGCCCCGCCCGGGATGATGCGTGTGCGGTACTTGCTGCTGCGGCGCAGGGACACGGCGATCGACTGGGGCGTGAGCACGCCGGATGCGACCTGAGGGAGCAGCGGCAGATAGAGCTGGTAGGCGAACGGCGTCACCAGAGTGACCGCGGCCTCGTCGGGGGAGAGGCGGCGCTCCAGACGCCGTACGCACTCCACTCCCGCGAAGCCCGCGCCCACCACCAGGATCCTGGGTCGTGTCACGATGTCCATCCCTTCCGCGGTTCCGGGCGGTCTGCCTCGACGCCATGCGCGTGCCCCTGGATCGTGGCTTCGCACCTCATCGATCCCACCGTGCCCGGAACCACTGCGCCAGTCGGGCGCGGCAGGCAGACGAAGGGGTGCACCACCGCCATGCTCCCCCCGGGGCTCAGGCCTCCGCCTCCGGCCGCTCCTGTCCGTCGATCAGAGCCAGCGCCTCCTCGAAGCTCCCGGACACCGGCACCGTGATGCTGACCCCGGTGAGGTCCAGGACCCGCTGCACGGGAGGCGTGGGGGAGAGGATGTGCACGCTGCCGCCGGTGCGGCGGGTCTCCTGGTAGATGCGCAGGATGATGTTCATGCCGGAAGAGTCCATGAAAGGCACCTCGGACACGTCCAGGACGAAGTGACTCCGGCCGTGATGCAACTGGTTCGCCAGGTGATGCTGGAACTCGGTCGCGGTGTCGACGTCCAGATAACCTTCGACCCGGACCAGGGCGACATCCTCCCGCGGCAGCGTGACCTCGACGGACAGCGGGTTCTGGGCAATTGTCACGAGTACCTCCAACAAGGCTGACGGCCAGGGCTGGTTACCCAGCTCGGCGCACTCGATGCACGCCCCTGAGTCGGTCGACCGCGTCGTTCACCACGTTCATCACGTCGATCACCACGCCGGCCGACGCCAGGCGCGCGTACCCCCGTATGGGTTTCTCATGCAGTCCTCGGCCCGCCGAATGGCGCCAGGGACCGGGGGTAGTGGGAGCAGTGGAGCACAGGCGCGAAGGAGGAGGAGTCATCGGCGTGACCATCGACAGAATCTGGTCGTACGCACCGGGCACCGGCCAGGTCGCGGAGCGGGACCTCACGGGGTTCACCGTCGACGCCACGGACGGCACGCTCGGACACGTGGACCGGCTGGCGGACCCGCACGGCATGCGGCATCTGGTGGTCGACACGGGCGTCTGGGTGTTCGGCAGGAGTGTCCTGGTTCCGGTTGGCCTGGTGACGGGCATCGACACCGAGCACCGTCTGGTCTCGCTGGCCTGCACCCGGGCGGAGGTCAAGGAGGCGCCGCGCTTCCGCACCGACAGCGAGACCCTCGACCCGCACTACCTGACGACGGTGGGTGACTACTACAGCAACCTGCCGCCGCGCGAGCCGACCACCACCTGACCGACAGCCCCAGCAGCGGACGCAGAGCCGAGGAAAGACCAGACCGCATGGACAAAACCGACGTCGCAGCCCCCGCCCGCGCCGGCCTCCGTACGCCCGGCGGCGCGCTTCCCGCGGCTCCGGTGCACAGCGCGGCCGAGGCGCGGGCGCGTGCCCTGTCGGTGGTCCTCGACGAGTGGAACTCTGCCTCCCGCGCGGCACACGAGCGGGACCTGATCGATCTGCAACTGGTCGTCTCGGAGCTGGTCAGCAACGCCATCCGGCACGGTGGCGGGCTGGCCGGCTTCGAGGCGGTGCCCACCGCGGAGGGTGTGCGTCTGGCGGTCCACGACCACAACGCGTCCGTCCCCGCCGCGGCCTTCGGCTCCGGGGACCTGCCGAGCGGCCACCACGGCAGCGGCTACGGCTGGCCCCTGATCATCCGCCTGGCCCGAGACATCGCCGTCGAGCCCCGTCCGGCGGGCGGCAAGACCATCAGCGTGCTGGTGCCCCTGCGGGGGGCGTAGGCCCCCTCGGCGGGGAGCCCCGGTTCACCAGGCAGGAACCCTGTTCACCAGGGCAGGAACACGTGGATGTCCTTGCCGTGATCGCCTCCGACCACGCTGACCTGGTGGCACAACGTCTGGATCAGATGCCAGCCGATGCCGCCGCCGCCGGTGTTCGGATGGAACGGGCGGGGGGCCGGGGTCGTGCTGCTGGTGTCGTGCAGGGTGATGTGCACCCCGTCGTAGGTCCGCCTCATCTGCAGGTGGAAGGGCCCGGGAGCGTACTGGACCGCGTTCGCGGCCAGCTCCGTGACGACCAGCAGGATGTCATGCCAGGACTCCGGGGTGGCTGGTGGCGAGGTGCGGGCCAGGTCACGGAGGAAATCCTCCGCGGCCAGGCGCGCCCCGGTCACGTCCTGCGGCTCACCCGGGAAGCCGGCTTTCCGGCTCGGGATTCCTTGGCCGGCCAGTGTTCCGTCCCAACGCGGCTCGGTTGCCATGTCGCCTTTCCAGCCTCTCGGTCGCAAGGCTGCGCTCGTGTCTCTTGCATCGCACTCTGCGGGTTCCCGTACCCGTGGGGGCTACGCGTCTCACCGCCCGGGAGCACCCGATTCGCCGGGTGCCGGCCCTTGCCGGCGCGAACGCCGGACCGGCTCCCGGAGCAGGAAGCCATCGGGTGGCCGCAAAGGGATTGTTCGCGCCCCGGAAAGTTCCTGCGAAGAACGCTTGCCGGCAGCCGGCCGACGCCCGAGCGAATTGCCCAACTGATCCGAATGTACGGCGAATTGACGGGCACTCGGGGGGTGATCGAAGGGCGAGAACACCACGAGAACACCACATCGACATCCACCTCGGAGGGACAGTATGACCGGTTACGGCAGTACCCCCGCCGCGTCTCCCGGGTCGCGCACCAACGGCCTGGCCATCGCGAGCCTCACCTGCGGAATCATCGGCATATTCCTCTTCAACATCATTCTCGGGCCGATAGCGATCGTGCTCGGCGCCGTCGGAATGCGGCAGGCCCCCGCGAAGGGTGGCGCCGGAATGGCGAAGGCCGGAATCATCCTCGGCGTCCTGGACCTGGTGATCTTCGGCGTGCTGCTGGCCCTCGCCGCCTCCGAGGGCGGATTCAGCTGGTACGTCGGCGGCTGACGGGACGGCTCACCGGAACACGCTGTCCGAGTCGTCCCACCCCGCCGGCTCCTCCGGCGCGGCGAGCCGGGGCGGGCGCGAACGTGTCTGGTACATGGCGTCGATCTCCCCGGCGTAGTGCCGCACGATCGCGTCCCGCCGCAGCTTCATCGACGGCGTCAGCAACCCGTTCGCCACGTCGAACGGTTCCGGCAGCACCCGGAACACCCTGATCGACTCCGGGCGCGACACCGCGCTGTTGGCCGCGGCTACCGCCCGCCCGACCTCCTCGCGCAGCGCGTTCTCCTCGCGCGCCTCCCGGACCGGTGCGTCGCCCTGCATCGCCAGCGACGCGCGCCAGTGCATCAGGAAGTCGGGGTCCAGAGTGATCAGCGCACCCACGCAGGGCCGGTCGTCGCCCACGACGACCGCCTGGTGGATCAGTGGGTGCATCCGCAGCCGCTGCTCCAGCGCGGCCGGGGCGACGCTCTTGCCGCTGCTCGTGACGATGACGTCCTTCTTGCGGCCGGTGATCGTCAGATAGCCCTCGGAGTCCAGCCGCCCCAGATCCCCGGTGGCCAGCCAGCCCGCCCACAGCGCGGCCCGCGTCGATGCCTCGTCGTTGAGGTAGCCCTGGAACACCGAGGGCCCGCGCACCAGGATCTCCCCGTCCTCGGCGAGGTGGATCTCCACACCCGGCAGCGCCTGCCCGACCGTCCCCGACTTCTCCCGGCCCAGCGGCTGCATGGTCACGCCACCGCTGGTCTCGGTGAGGCCGTAGCCGTCGTGGACGTAGATGCCGATGCCCTCGAAGAACAACGACAGTTCGCGGTGGAGCGACGAGCCGCCCGAGGTCCCCCGGCAGACCCGGCCGCCCAGCGTGGCCCGCAGCCTGCGATACACCGTCCGCTCGTACAGCGCGTGCTGCATCCGCAGCTCGAACCCGGGCCCCGCCCCCCGGCCGAGCCGCTGCCGCTCGGTGGCCGCGGCGAAGGCCCGCGCGGTCTCCGCCGCCCGTTCGAACAGGGCACCGCGGCCCGCCGCCTGGGAGGCGCGCAGGAAGTTCTTGTAGATCTTCTCGAAGACCGACGGCACGGCGTAGAAGTACGTCGGGCGGAAGGACTGCAGCGCCGCCGCCAGCGACTCCGCACCGGGGTCCGGCTCGTGCGCCATCAGCAGCCCGCCGCGGATGCACAGGCCCTGGATCATCAGGCCGTACACATGGGAGAAGGGCAGGAAGGCGAGTACCCGGGCCTGCTCACCGGGCGGCGCCGCCGTATGGCCCCAGCCCGCCAGCAGGGTGTCGCACGGGCTCGCGATGCCCCGGTGGCTCAGCGCGCAGCCCAGGGGCCGTCCCGAGGTGCCCGAGGTGTAGGCGATCACGGCCGTGGAGTCCGGCAGCACGATGCGGCGCAGCGAGTCGACCGTCAGCGCGGGCAGGACCTCGCCGCGTGCCGCCAGTTCCGCCAGCGCGCCGGCGTCCAGCTGCCAGACGTGCCGCAGGCCGGGCAGTCGCGCGCACACGGGGCCGATGGTCATCACGCCCTGCTCGTCCTCGACGACCACGGCCACGCAGTTCGCGTCCCGCAGGATCCACTCGACCTGTTCGCGCGACGACGTCGGATAGATGGGCACGACCTCGGCGCCGACCGCCCAGAGCGCGTGGCTGAGGACGGTCCACTCGTACCGGGTGCGAGCCATGATCGCCACGCGGTGGCCCGGCGAGATGCCGGACGCGACCAGCCCCTTGGCCAGGTCGACCACCTCGTCCCGCAGCTCGATCGCCGTGACCTCCTCCCACTCGGCCGAGGGGCCGCGGCGCGCGATCAACGGCAGGGTCGGGTTGGCCGCCGCCGTCTCGAAGAGGCTGTCGGCGAGCCCGCCGGTCAGGGACGAGACGATGGGGGGAGCGAGGGCGAAGTCGCGCATGCGCTGCTCCTGACGTGTACGGGCTGTGACCTCGCCGACGAGAACCGTTATCGACGGTGGTCGAATCTAGCCCAGGTCAGACCGTCTCGTGCCGGGAACCAGGAACTGGCCTCACGTTTGATGATCTCGGCGGGTTCGGGGGACTCGGACGGCATGAGTCACACCAATCCCGACCCCGAACCCGAGCGCTCCACAGGGCTGGAACCGGGCGGCGGCGTGCCGCCGGGGGAGACCCCGCCCGCGGAGAGCAGCATGCCGGGAGCCCTGCCCCGGGACACGCACAACCCGACCAAGGGCTGGGCCAAGGCACCGCTGACGCTGATCCTCGTCCTGGTGGTGCTGGTCGCCGCCTTCTTCCTGGTCTACAGCCTGGTGCTGATCCTCTGACGGCACCCGGTCCCGTGACGCCGGACCGATCTCCGGCGTCACTCCAGGCGAGAGACGTCACCCTGGGTGTGCCGCGCGCACTCCAGGACGACCTCCCGCAGGCTGCCCGTGTGCTCCAGCAGTTCGCGCTGCACCCGCGCCCCGTTGCCCCGTCGCAGCAGCTCCGCGCAGGACTCCTTCGCCCGGTCCAGGTCCCCGCTGTCCGTGAGCGCTTCGCTCACGTGCTCCAGCAAGGCCCGCACCACCGTCTCGGCGGGCGCGGGCCGCATCGGCGCCGGGTGCAGCAGCTCCCCGGTGAGACCCGAGCGGGCGGCACGCCAGGCGGCGAGACGCAGCACGCTCACGCTGTGCTCGGCCGGGCCCCGGCCCGCCTGCCACTCGCGCGCGGCCGTCTCGACCAGCCCGCGGGCGAGGGTCGCGACCAGGACGGCGGTGTCCGCGTGCAGGCAGACGTCCGCGACCCGGATCTCGACGGTGGGGTAGTTCCGGGACAGGCGTGCGTCGAAATAGAGCATGCCCTCGTCCAGCAGGGTCTCGGTGGCCATCATGTCCGCCACCCGGCGGCGATAGCTCTCGGCCGAGCCGAACAGCTCCGTCGGTCCGGCCGACGGCCAGCGCTGCCACACCCTGCTGCGGTAACTGCTGTAACTGGTGTCCTTGCCCTGCCAGAAAGGCGAGTTGGCGCTGAGCGCCGCCAGCACCGACAGCCACGGCCGCACCCGGTCGACGACCGCGACGCCCTCCTCGTCGGACTCGACGGCCACATGGACATGGCAGCCCAGGACGAGCTGCTCCTGCGTGGCGATCCCGTACTGCTCCGCCATCCACTGGTAGCGGTGGTGCGCGCCGACCGCGGGCTTGACCGGCAGTGGCGACGTGGCCAGCGCCGCCACCGAGCAGCCGATGTCCCCGGCGTTGCGCGCCGCCTCCCGGCGACAGCGGACGATCTCCGCACCCAGCTCCGCCATGTGCGTCTGCGGGTGCGTGTTGAACTCCAGCATCTGCTCGTGGAGTTCCTTCTCGAAGACGAAGCCCTCGACATGGTCGTGCGCGGCACGCGCCAGCACGGCTGCGGACCGCGCACGCGGTTCCCCGCTCTCCGGGTCCACCAGGAGGAGCTCCTCCTCCACTCCGACGGTGCGCACATGCGGCCTTTCGACGACCTTCTGAGACGGCGGACACCCGCCGTACGTCTCCGAATGCCCCCGGAAGGCCACTCGGACACCTGAAGGCCGTGCGGGCCGCCGTCAGGCCGGGCGCAGCCAGACCGTGGCCAGGGGCGGCAGGGTCAGCCGGATACTCGCGGGACGGCCGTGCGACTCCTGCGCCTCGGACTTGACGGGTTCGGGGTGGGTGACGCCGCTGCCGCCGTAGCGCGCCGCGTCGGTGTTGAGAATTTCCTGCCAGGCGGGGATGTCGCCGGGGACGCCGAGCCGGTAGTCGTGACGGACGGCAGGGGAGAAGTGGGAGATCGCCAGCAGGGGGACGCCCTGCTCGTCGTAGCGCAGGAAGGCGAAGACGTTGTCGTCGGCCGCGTCGCACTCCACCCACTGGAAGCCGCCGGGGTCGGTGTCGCGCTGCCAGAGCGCCGGCGTCCCCAGGTATCCGGCGTTGAGATCGCGAACCAGGTCCTGCACCCCGCGGTGATCGCCCGCGGCGCAGTGGCCGGGGTCGAGCAGCCACCACTCCGGGCCGTGCTCCTGGGACCACTCGCCGCCCTGGGCGAACTCCTGGCCCATGAACAGGAGCTGCTTGCCCGGGTGGGCCCACATGAAGCCGAGGTACGCGCGGTGGTTGGCGCGGCGCTGCCACCAGTCGCCGGGCATCTTGCTCACCAGGGCCTGCTTGCCGTGGACGACCTCGTCGTGCGAGATGGGCAGCACGTAGTTCTCGCTGTACGCGTAGATCATCGAGAAGGTCATCTCGTGGTGGTGGTACTTGCGGTGGATCGGCTCCTTGCTCATGTACTCGAGCGAGTCGTGCATCCAGCCCATGTTCCACTTCAGTCCGAAGCCCAGCCCGCCACTGTCGGTCGGCCGGGTCACCCCGCCCCACGCGGTGGACTCCTCGGCGATCGTCACCACCCCGGGGTTGCGCCGGTAGACGGTGGCGTTCATCTCCTGCAGGAACGCCACCGCGTCCAGGTCCTCCCGGCCGCCGTGGACGTTCGGTGTCCACTGGCCGGAGTCCCGCGAGTAGTCGAGGTAGAGCATGGAGGCGACGGCGTCCACGCGCAGCCCGTCGATGTGGAACTCCTCGCACCAGTACGTCGCGTTGGCGACGAGGAAGTTGCGCACCTCGGTCCGTCCGAAGTCGAACTCGTACGTCCCCCAGTCCGGGTGCTCGGCCCGCTGCGCGTTTCCGGGCTCGTACAGCGCGTCCCCGTCGAACCGGGCCAGCGCCCAGTCGTCCTTGGGGAAGTGCGCCGGGACCCAGTCCATGATCACGCCGAGGCCGGCCCGGTGGCAGGCGTCCACGAAGTACTTGAAGTCGTCCGGGGTGCCGAGGCGGGAGGTGGGCGCGTAGAAGCCGGTGACCTGGTAGCCCCAGGAGCCGCCGAAGGGGTGCTCGGCGACCGGCATCAGCTCGACGTGTGTGAAGCCGAGGTCCTTGACGTACCGCGGCAGCTCCTCGGCGAGCCGGCGGTAGTCCAGTCCCGGCCGCCAGGACGCGAGATGGACCTCGTACACCGAGAGCGGCGCCCGGTGCACCGGTGTGTCCCCGCGGTGCGCCATCCAGTCCTGGTCCCCCCACTCGTAGTGCGAGGCGGTCACGATCGACGCCGTGTCCGGCGGCACCTCGGTGCGGCGCGCCATCGGGTCGGCCTTCAGGAACCGGTGGCCGTACTGGGACGTGATCTCGAACTTGTACCTGGCGCCCTCGCCGATGCCCGGCAGGAACAGCTCCCACACGCCGCTGGCGCCCAGCGAGCGCATCGGGAACGCCGTCCCGTCCCAGTGGCAGAAGTCCCCGGCGACCCGCACCCCGCGCGCGTTCGGCGCCCACACCGTGAACCGGGTGCCCGTCACGCCCTGATGGGTCATCGGCTCGGCGCCCAGCGCCTGCCACAGCTGCTCGTGCCGGCCCTCCCTGATCAAGTGCAGGTCGAGCTCGCCGAGCGCGGGCAGGAAGCGGTACGGGTCATGGACCTCGTGCTCCCCCTCCTCGTACGCCACCAGCAGGGTGTACTCCGGGACCGTCCGCCACGGCAGTACGGCCGAGAACAGGCCGTCACCCTCCGAGGTGAGCGCGACGCGCTCCCCGCCGGCCAGCACGTTCACCGCGCGGGCGAACGGCCGCAGCGCCCGCACGGCGATGCCGCCGGGGACGGGATGCGCGCCGAGCAGCGCGTGCGGGTCGTGATGGGCGCCCGCCAGCAGGCGCCCCCGGTCGGCCGGATCCAGCTCGGGGGCGCACCCGCGGGGCGTTCGAACCGATGGGAGCGGGCCGGAGTCCTCCGGGGATGAGATGTCGCGCAGCGCCACGGCTTTCAGTCTCCTCTCACGGCGAGTCGTTCGATCGCCGCCATGGGTACGGGGAGCCAGTCCGGGCGGTGCCTGGCCTCGTACAGCACCTCGTACACCGCCCGATCCGTCTCGTAAGCACGCAGCAGACCGTGCTTCTTACGGGGATCCCAGCCGGCCCGGGCCGCATATCCGGCACAGTAGGCCTCCCGGCAGCGGCGCGCCCACTGAGGACGCCAGGGCCGGCGCTGCCGGGCCGCGTAGTCGAAGGAGCGCAGCATGCCGGCGATGTCCCGGACGGGGGACTGGGCACTGCGCCGTTCGGCGAGCGGACGGGACGGCTCGCCCTCGAAGTCGATCACGAACCACTCGCGGCCGGCCCGCAGCACCTGCCCCAGATGCAGATCGCCGTGGATGCGCTGAGCGGGTGGCCCGGTGTCGCACGTCAGCAGTGCGCTGAACGCCGACCGCAGCCCGGGAACGAACGACCGGAGCGCCGGAACGCTGTCCGCCGCGGCGTCGAGGCGTTCCGTCATCGCCGCCGCCGTACGCCCGTTCGCGGACCGCCCGCCGGCGGCGAACGCGGCGGCCAGCGCCAGATGCACCTCGGCCGTGGCCTGCCCCAGTTCGTATGCCTCGACCGTGAAGTCACTGCCGGTGGCCAGCGCGTGCAGGGCCTGGGTCCAGCCGTCGGTGGCGTTGCGCAGGAAGGGCTGGAGCACCCCGAGCGTGGCCTCCTGCGGCTGGGCGGTGCAGAACCAGGCCACCGGCGCGGGCACCCGTTCGCAGCCCTGTCCGGCCAGCGCGCCCGGCACCTCCAGGTCGGGGTTGACGCCGGGCTGGATGCGACGGAAGACCTTCAGGATGAACTCGTCGCCGTACACCAGTGAGGAGTTGGACTGCTCGGCGTCAAGCACGCGCGGCACCAGCCCGGCCGGGATCGGCTTGGCCGGGTCGGCCTCGAAACGCAGGGGGCCGGCGGTGCCCGGCTGCCGCAGACGTTCCAGGAGCAGTTGCGCCGAACGGAGGTCCTGGAGGGCGTCGTAGACCGTCATCCCGGCCAGCGGCCCTTCCTGGGCCTGACCGATCAGGGCCCGGCCCAGGCGCGGCGACGGGGTCTGCCGGACGCCGAGGAACAGCTGATAGCAGTCCCCGGGAGGGGGTGTGCCGCCAGGGGAGGGCACCCCGGCGAGACTGCTGTGGCCGCCCGCGTGACCAGCGTGCACCAGCAGATGCAGACACCCCGGGAACAGTTCCGTCATCGACAGCAGGCGCAGGTCCGTGACGGGCCGGTCCTTGCCGGCGAACCAGCGCTGCCGGGGCAGCCACTCGCGCAGCAGTCCGTCGAGCGAGGCCATGGACGCGGCCAGCCCGCTGTCGCTCGGCAGGAGGGATGCGGTCTTCGTCATGGTGACGCCTCCTTTCGTCGGCGCACGCTCACAGTCGTCGGCCGATACGAGATGCGACTCGGACGAGCCGGAACCAGTAGAAGCCGTGACCCCCCAGGGTCAGCAGGTACGGCAGTTCACCGATGGCGGGGAAACGCACCCCGCCGAACAGCTCGACGGGATACCGGCCGGCGAACTCACGCAGGTCCAGCTCGGTCGGCTGGGCGAACCGGGCGAAGTTGCTGACGCACAGCACCAGGTCGTCCTCGTACTCGCGCAGGAAGGCGAGCACCGCGGGGTTCGACGACTGGAGTTCGGTGTAGGAGCCGAGTCCGAAGGCGGGGTTCTGCTTGCGGATCTCGATCATCCGGCGGGTCCAGTGCAGCAGCGAGGAGGGCGACGCCATGGACGCCTCGACGTTGGTGACCTGGTAGCCGTAGACCGGGTCCATGATCGTGGGGAGGCTGAGCCGCCCGGGGTCGCAGGTGGAGAAGCCGGCGTTGCGGTCCGGCGTCCACTGCATGGGCGTGCGCACCGCGTCCCGGTCGCCGAGCCAGATGTTGTCGCCCATGCCGATCTCGTCGCCGTAGTACAGGATCGGACTGCCGGGGAGGGACAGCAGCAGGGCGGTGAACAGCTCGATCGTATGGCGGTCGTTGTCGAGCAGGGGGGCGAGCCGGCGGCGGATGCCGATGTTGGCGCGCATCCGCGGGTCCTTGGCGTACTCCGCGTACATGTAGTCGCGCTCTTCGTCGGTGACCATTTCGAGCGTGAGCTCGTCGTGGTTGCGCAGGAAGATGCCCCACTGACAGCCGGTCGGAATGGCGGGGGTCTTGGCGAGGATCTCCGAGACCGGGTAGCGCGATTCGCGCCGTACCGCCATGAAGATGCGCGGCATGACCGGGAAGTGGAACGCCATGTGGCATTCGTCGCCGCCGGAGGAGTAGTCGCCGAAGTAGTCGACGACGTCCTCGGGCCACTGGTTGGCCTCGGCCAGCAGCACCGTGTCCGGGTACAGCGCGTCGATCTCGCGGCGGACGCGCCGGAGAAAGTGGTGCGTGGCCGGAAGGTTCTCGCAGTTGGTGCCCTCTTCGGCGTAGAGGTAGGGCACGGCGTCCAGCCGGTACCCGTCGATGCCCAGGTCCAGCCAGAAGCGGAGGGCGGCCAGGATCTCCTCCTGGACGGCCGGGTTCTCGTAGTTGAGGTCCGGCTGGTGGGAGAAGAAGCGGTGGAAGAAGTACTGCTTGCGGACCGGGTCGAAGGTCCAGTTGGAGGCCTCGGTGTCGACGAAG
>NZ_JBFBJT010000036.1:0-54895 GCF_040686175.1 Streptomyces sp. NPDC086077
GCCGGTCTACGGCAGTTCCGGCGGCCTCAACGACGGCTTCGCGCTGGCCGACGTACCGAAGTCGCTGCGCACGGCCGTGAACAAGGAGCAGCCGCTCACCTCGAACAACAAGTCGCCGTACCACCTGTACTGGCAGCGGATCGTCGACGGCGGCACGCCGTATCTGGTGGCCGGCACCCGGGTGATCGGCGGCGGGCCGACCGGCTACATGGTCAAGTCGCTGGAGCCGGAGGCCAAGGACCTCAACTCGCTGGCCTGGTCGCTCGGCATCGCCACCGGCCTCGCGCTGATCGGCTCGGCACTGCTCGCGCAGGCCGCCGCCACGACCGTGCTGAAGCCCGTGCACCGCCTCGGTGTCGCGGCGCGGCGGCTCGGGGAGGGCAAGCTGGACACCCGGCTCAGGGTCTCGGGCACCGATGAACTGGCCGATCTGTCACGGACGTTCAACAAGGCCGCCGAGGCGCTGGAGAAACGGGTCGCGGACATGGCCGCGCGGGACAACGCGTCCCGGCGGTTCGTGGCGGACATGAGTCACGAACTGCGGACACCGCTCACCGCGATCACCGCCGTGACGGAGGTGCTGGAGGAGGAGCTGGAGTCCGAGAGCGGCAGCCTGGACCCGATGATCGAGCCCGCGGTACGGCTGGTGGTGAGCGAGACACGCCGGCTGAACGACCTGGTCGAGAACCTCATGGAGGTCACCCGCTTCGACGCGGGCACCGCCCGGCTGGTCCTGGACGACGTCGACGTCGCCGACCAGATCACCGCCTGCATCGACGCCCGCGCCTGGCTGGACGCGGTCGAGCTGGACGCGGCGCGGGGCATCCACGCCCGCCTGGACCCGCGCCGCCTGGACGTCATACTCGCCAACCTCATCGGCAACGCGCTCAAGCACGGCGGTTCGCCGGTGCGGGTGGCCGTGCGCGAGGAGGACAGCGAGGTCGTCATCCAGGTGCGCGACCACGGGCCCGGCATCCCCGAGGACGTCCTGCCGCACGTCTTCGACCGCTTCTACAAGGCCAGCGCCTCCCGCCCGCGCTCGGAGGGCAGCGGCCTCGGCCTGTCCATCGCCCTGGAGAACGCCCACATCCACGGCGGTGACATCACCGCCGCCAACTCGCCCGAGGGCGGGGCGGTGTTCACGCTGCGGCTGCCGCGGGACGGGTCGGACGTGGTGCGGGCGGCGGAGGAGAAGCGCTCGGAGAAGGAAGACACGTGAGGAAGGGGGGACGCGTGCGCAACGCTCGTCTCCTGGTGGTGCCCGTGTTCGCGGCGCTGCTCGCCGGCTGCGGCATCCGGGCCACCGAGGTGCCGACGGACTTCGGCGCGGCGCCCTCGCGGGCGCACTGTTCGCTCGCCGGCTCGGACATCGCCACGCAGTCCTCGGCGGGGATGCCGGTGCGGGTGTTCCTGCTCTGCGGTTCGTCGCTGGTCGCGGTCGACCGGGCCGTGCGGGTACCCGAGGTCGCGGAGGACTCCGAACGCCGGGTGCTGGTGGCACAGGGCCTGCTGGACGAGCTCGCCCAAACACCGCCGACGGCAGAGAAGCAGGCCGGCTACTCGACGGACGTACGCGCGGGTACGGCGGTCGTCGGGCCCGGCCGACGGGATCCCGAGGACACGCTGCGGCTGTCCACCGCCCCCGACGACCTGGCCTCCTACGCGCTCGCCCAGATCGTGTGCACGTTCTCCGACTCGGCGGCGGCCGAGGGCGACGGATCGGTGATCCTCGGCGGCCCCGGTACCGCGCCGCCCCGCCGCTACGAGTGCACGGACGACGTCCGCGCCCGTCCGGGCGAGGTGGATCCGCCGTCGGCGGAGGTCAAGGACGGCTGACGGCGGGTGTGGCGCAGGCCTCACCCGGGTAGGGAGGTCCGACTCGGAACCGATCGCGCCGAGGGCCGCGTCTTGGGTGGCGTGCAGCGTCAAGGCTCCAGGGGCGGCAGCGCCGCGATCCACATGCGGGTGACGGGGGGTGTCCTCCTCGCCGCGCACCTCGCCCTCGTCGCCTGGTACACGCTGCGTCCGCTGGACGTGCCCTGGGTGATGCCCGCCAATCTGCGTCCGCTCGCCGGTATCCGCGCCGATCTCGCGCTGGGCTGGCCGGAGGCGGCCCGCGGCGTCGGGGGCGGACTGGCGCTGCTGGCGCCGCTGGGCGTGCTGCTGCCGCTGGCCGGGGGCAGACTGCGGGTCTCGCCGCTCGGCTCCCTGGTCCGCACGGTCACCGCCGGGGCGCTGATCTCACTCGGCATAGAGCTGCTCCAGACCGGCGTGCCGGGTCAGGTCGTGGACGTCGACTCCCTGCTGCTGAACACCGTGGGCGTCGCCCTCACTCATGTCGCCCTCGTCCCCATGGGCCGCTCCTGGCTGCGCCGCAGGGTCCGGGCCCGGCGCCGGGCGGCCCCGCCGGCCCTCCCCAGGGAGGAAGCGTCTCAGGGTCGTACCCCGACGATTCCCAGGGTCGGTATCGCCCCATGGAGCGACGCTTTGCCCCCTTCGTCACCGTAGCGTTGTTGTCAGACGGGGCAGCCGGAAGAAGCCCCGGAAAGACGCACCGCGAACGAGCCGAAAAGACGAAGGAGTCCTGATGAGCCGCCTTGCCCGCCCCACCAGTGGTCGGATGATCGGCGGAGTGTGTGCAGCGCTGGCACGGCGCTTCGGCACTTCCGCGACCACGATGCGTGTGATCTTTCTGATTTCCTGCTTGCTGCCCGGCCCCCAGTTCCTGCTCTACATCGCGCTGTGGATCCTGCTCCCGGCGGACGGCAAGGCCGCCCGTACGGCCTGGTGACAGCCACCTGATCTGCCCTCCCTCAGGGGCACGTGCCGATGGGGCGCAACCCTTACCAGGGTGCGCCCCATCGGCATGTTCACATGGTGCGGCTCAGCCCAGCGGGATGCCGTTCACCGGGGTGCCATGGGTGGGCAGGCCCTGCACCGGCAGTCCACCGAGCAGTTTCGCGGCCGGGCCGGTCGGACCCTCGGCCAGCACGGACTCGGCGGCCGGCTGGACCGCCCGCAGCCCGACGCCGAGCGCGGTCTGCCCCTGGGTCAGCGCAGCGGAGGAACCCGGCACCGCCTGGTTGAGGTTCTCCGCCGGCAACGTCCTCGTGACCGTGTCCAGCGTCTGGCCGGCGTCGGGGAGGGTGGCCGGAGCGGCGTCGGCGGCGCCCGCACCGGTGGCGGCGAAGGCGGCACCGAGGGCGGCGACACCGAGGGTCTTGGCAGCAGACTGCTTCATGGTGAATTGCGTCCTTGACTGACTTGAAATGGGATAAACGGGATGGCGGATCAGGGGGGCGGTTCAAGAACGTAAACACCCCGGGGTACCCGCCGCAAACATCGAAATGCGGATGGATGGTGAACGCCCGTCCGCACTCACTGATCCCCGTCGAGCCCTAGGAAGCCGTGGAGTCCCTGGTAGACGCGGTCTGCTGGAACAGCCATTCGGACTTCAGCTCGGCATAACCGGGCTTGATCACGTCATTGATCATGGCCAGTCGTTCATCGAAAGGAATGAATGCTGACTTCATAGCATTGACCGAGAACCACTGCATGTCTTCGAGCGTGTAACCGAATGCCTCGACAAGGTGCTCGAATTCCCGGCTCATGCTGGTGTGCGACATCAGCCGGTTGTCCGTGTTCACGGTGGCCCGGAAGTGCAGCCGCCGCAGCAGTCCGATGGGGTGCTCGGCGTAGGAGGAAGCGGCGCCGGTCTGGAGGTTGGAGCTGGGGCACAGCTCCAGCGGGATGCGCTTGTCCCGGACGTAGGAGGCGAGCCGGCCGAGCCGCACGCTGCCGTCCTCGGCGACCTCGATGTCGTCGATGATCCGCACGCCGTGCCCGAGCCGGTCGGCGCCGCACCACTGCAGGGCCTGCCAGATGGACGGCAGCCCGAAGGCCTCGCCGGCGTGGATGGTGAAGTGGTTGTTCTCGCGCTTGAGGTACTCGAACGCGTCCAGGTGCCGGGTGGGCGGGTAGCCGGCCTCGGCGCCCGCGATGTCGAAGCCGACGACACCCATGTCCCGGTAGCGGTTGGCGAGTTCGGCGATCTCCAGTGCGCGGGCCGCGTGCCGCATCGCGGTGAGCAGGGCGCCCACGCGGATGCGGTGGCCGCTCTCTCGGGCGATCCGCTCCCCTTCCCGGAAGCCCTCGTTCACGGCCTCGACGACCTCTTCGAGGGTGAGCCCGCCCTCCAGGTGCTGCTCGGGCGCGTAGCGCACCTCGGCGTAGACGACACCGTCCTGCGCGAGGTCCTCGGCGCATTCGGCGGCGACCCGGACCAGGGCCTCGCGGGTCTGCATCACGCCGACGGTGTGCGAGAAGGTCTCCAGATACCGCTCCAGGGACCCGGAGTCGGCGGCCTCGCGGAACCACAGGCCGAGCTTGCCGGGGTCCGTGTCGGGGAGTTGGGAGTAGCCGCTGTCACGGGCGAGGTCGACGACGGTGCCGGGACGCAGCCCGCCGTCGAGGTGGTCGTGCAGCAGAACCTTGGGTGCCCGGCGGATCTGGTCCGGGCTCGGGGTGTGCCCCATCCGGTCAGTCTGGCTCGTCATCTTCGCACCCTAGCTCCTACGCGCGTAGATCGCCGGATGTACGTTTCCGTCGATACGTAACGGTGACCGTGCGGACGGGTGGCGTACACCGGCGCTTCTGACACTGTTCTGTCATGGCACAGCAAGCGACGCCGGTTCGCACGGCCCGGCTGGGACGGGCGTTCGGTCCGGAACCGACGGCGGTGAGCGCAGTGGTGCTGCTGCTCCCCGGCGGTGAGCCGAGCTCCGCCCGCAGACCCTCTCCCCTGGTCGCGGCCGCGTCCGTACGGGGGTTGGGACGCCGGCTGGTACGCGCGGGGCGGGGGGAAGGGCTGGCCGCGCATGTCGTGCACTACCGCTACCGGGGGTGGAACGGCAGCGAGGCGCATCTGGCCCGGGACGCCTCCTGGGCCGCCGACGAGGCCGTACGACGCTACGGCGACGTCCCCGTCTGCCTGGCCGGGATCGACATGGGCGGGCGGGCGGCGCTGCACGCGGGTGGGCACGAGGCCGTCAACTCCGTACTGTCCCTCGCTCCCTGGCTTCCGGAGGACGACGTGGCGGCCTCACCCGAACCGGTGAAACAGTTGGTGGGGCGGCGGGTGCTGATCGCGCACGGCACGAACGACCAGCGGACCGATCCCGAGCTGTCGTTCCGGTACGCGGCGCGGGTGAAGAAGGTCAACCGGGACGTGTGCCGGTTCGAAGTGCATTCGGATCGGCACGGGTTGCACCAGCACCGCGACGAAGTGCTCGCTCTGGCCGAGGACTTCGTGATGGGCGTGCTCTTCGGGCGGGGGTTCTCGCGACCGGTGGAGGACGCGTTGGCCGCGCCGCCGCCGTTGGGCTTGCGGATGCCGTTGGCTGCGGGGTTCGGGCGGTCGTTGCGGCGGTAGCGGGGTTCGGGTCGGGTCGTCCGGGCTGCGGCTCGTTCAGGTCGGGAGCAAGTTGCCTCTTCTGGAGAGGAGGAACTTCTTGAAGGCCGCCACCGGGGGTGTGTCCGGGTGGCCCTCCAGCCAGGCCACGCCGATCTCGCGGGCCGCGCGCGGGGCTGTGACCGTCAGCTCCACCACTCCCGGGCGGGCCACCGCCGGGGGCGGGAGGAGCGCCACACCCAGGCCCGCGGCCACCAGGCCGCGCAGGGTTTCCGCCTCCTCGCCCTCGAAGGCGACACGCGGCTTGAAGCCGGCCTCGCGGCAGAGGTCGTCGGTGATCCGGCGCAGGCCGTAGCCGGGCTCCAGGGTGACGAAGTTCTCCTCCGCCGCCTCGGCGAGGCGGATGCGCCTGCGGGTGGCCAGGCGGTGCTCGGCCGGGACGACGAGACGGAGCTTCTGCTCGTCGAGACGGCGGGCCACCAGGTCGGGGGCGTCGGGGACCGGTGAGGTCAGGCAGAGGTCCAGTTCGCCCGTGCGGAGGCGTTCGAGCATGGCCTCGCCGTAGTTCTGGACCAGGCTGAAGCGGACCCGGGGGTGGTCCGCGCGGAAGGCGTGCAGCAGGCCGGGGACGGTCTCCGCGCCCATGGTGTGCAGGAAGCCGAACGCGACCTTGCCGGTGGTGGCGTCGGCGTCGGCGCGCACCTCGTCGGCGGCGCGCTCGATCTCGGCGAGGGCACGGTCCACCGAGGCGAGGAAGGTGCGGCCGGCGGCGGTGAGGGAGACCGTCCGGCCGCGACGGGCGAACAGGTCGACGCCGAGGTCCTGTTCGAGGCGGACCATGGCGCGGGAGAGGGTGGACTGGGGGACGTCCATCTCCTGCGCGGCCCTGGTGACGTGCTCGGTGCGGGCGACGCCGGCGAAGTGCGCGAGGCGCGGGGCGAGAAGTGTGACGATGTCTCGTGTGTCACTGGCCGGTGACAGCCGGGGCTGTGAGCTTTGTTGATGCACCATGGGAATGATTATGACGATTCCATGCATTGGACGGATGAACGGGCGCGTACGTAACTTCGAAGCATGACTCCCGCCAGTACCGGGGCGTCCACCGTCGTGGGCGCCGTTCCCTCCGCTCCTTCCGCTCCTTCCGCTCCTTCCGCCCCTTCCGCTCCTGTCTCCGACTCGCGTATGGCGCCGGGCGGACCCGGATACCGGCGGATGAGTTTCGCCCTCTTCCTCGCGGGCGTGGCCACCTTCGCGCTGCTGTACTCCACTCAGGCACTGCTCCCTCTGATATCGGGGGACCTCGGGGTGACGGCGGGCGAGGCGAGCTGGACCGTGGCGGCGGCCACGGGTGGTCTGGCGCTGTTCGTGATCCCGATGAGCGCGCTGTCCGAGCGATTCGGGCGCCGTGCGGTCATGACGGTGTCGCTGGCGGTGGCGGTGGGCGTGGCGCTGCTGGTGCCGTTCGCCGGGTCGCTGACCACGCTGGTGGCGTTGCGGGCGGTGCAGGGGGCCGCACTTGCGGGGGTGCCGGCGGTGGCGACCGCGTATCTGGCGGAGGAGGTCCGGCCGAAGGCGCTGGTCACGGCGATCGGGCTGTTCGTCGCGGGCAACAGCGTCGGGGGGATGAGCGGTCGGGTCATCACCGGGTGGGTCGCGCAGGAGTGGGGCTGGCGGGTGGCCGTCGGTGCGCTCGGCGTGGTGGCCGTGGCGTGTGCGGTCGCGTTCCGGCTGCTGTTGCCGGCGCCTCGGCACTTCTCCGCGGAGTCGCTGCGGCCGCGGGTGCTGTGGGGGACGGTGCGCGGGCATCTGGGCAATCCGCTGCTGCGTCGGCTGTACGCGATCGGTGCGCTGTTCATGACGGTGTTCGGCGGGGTGTACACGGTGATCGGGTACCGGCTGACCGAGGAGCCGTTCGGGCTGCCGCAGGGTGTGGTGGGCTCGATCTTCCTGGTCTACCTGGTGGGTACGGTGTCGGCGTCCACGGCGGGTCGGATTGTGGAGCGGCTCGGGCGCAGGGGTGCGCTGTACCTGGGCGGCGGTACGACGGCGGTGGGGCTGGTGCTGTCGCTGGGCGACTCGCTGGTGCTGGTGCTGCTGGGGCTGGTGCTGATCACGGCGGGGTTCTTCACGGGGCACGCGGTGGCCTCGTCGGCGGTCAGCAAGACGGCGACGCACGGGCGGGCGCAGGCGTCCGCGCTGTACCAGTCGGCGTACTACGTGGGTTCCAGCGCGGGGAGCACGGTGGGGGCGATGGCCTTCCACGCGGGCGGCTGGAGCGGGACCGTGAGCGTGGGGTTGCTGGCGGTGCTGGGGGTTGTGGGGATCACGCTGCTGGGGTCGCGGGCGGCGCGGGTGGCTGCGGCGCGGGTGACCGCGTAGGGCGCCGCCCCATGCCTCCGGCGCCTGTGCGGGTGCGGGGGGGCGCTGTGGGGTGCCGTGAGGGTGCGGGTGGCGCCTTCTGTCCGGGGGGTGGATCGGGGCCGCGCCGGGGGTGTCCGTCCTCGGTAACGGCACGGAATCGGTCCCTCACCAACTCGCCCGTGTTGACGCGCCGCTGCGGGCGGACACCCCCCGACACGACCCCTTCTCGCCGTACGCGACTGCGCTCCGTGGGCACGGCCCCTGTTCGCTGTGGGCGGGTGCGGCGCCCGCGGCCGGCAGCGCCGGGCTTGGGGGAACTGTTGACGCACCCCTTCTGGACAGGCCCTTTTCCTACTCGGGGCGCCATTGTCAGTGGGCTGCGGTAGCTTCCGAAGTGCTGGGTGCAATGGTGCGCGGCACAGGGAACGGCCACAGGGGTGGGTGGACGATGAGCAACGGCACGGCGACGACGACAGATCTCGACGCCACACTGGAAAAACACCGGGTCGAGCTGACGGGCTACTGCTATCGCATGCTCGGCTCCTCCTTCGAGGCGGAGGACGCGGTCCAGGACACCCTCGTCCGCGCCTGGCGCAGCTACGACAAGTTCGAGGGACGTTCCAGCGTCCGGTCCTGGCTCTACCGGATCGCGACCAACGTGTGCCTGGACATGCTGAACGCGGGCAACAAGCGCGCCAGGCCGATGGACCTGTCGGAGGCCACCCCGCTCGCGCAGGCCGCGCTGTCGCCGCGCCCCGACCACACCTGGCTGGAGCCGATGCCCGACGCCCGTGTGCTGCCCTCGACCGCCGACCCGGCGGAGGCGGCCGTCGCCAAGGAGTCCGTGCGGCTGGCGTTCATGGCCGCCCTCCAGCAACTGCCGCCCAAGCAGCGCGCCGTGCTCATCCTGCGCGAGGTGCTGGCCTGGAAGGCGAGCGAGGTCGCCGAGCTGCTGGGCACCTCGGTGGCGTCGGTGAACAGTGCCTTGCAGCGGGCCCGCGCCACGCTCGCGGAGCGCGAGGACACCGGCTCGGACGCGGTGGTGTCCGACGCGCTGGACGAGGAGCAGCAGAAGCTCCTGGAGCGTTACGTCGCGGCGTTCGAGGGCTACGACATGACGGCGCTGACCGCCCTGCTCCACGAGGACGCCGTGATGACGATGCCGCCGTTCGACCTGTGGCTGCGCGGCCCGGCCGACATCACCGGCTTCATGACCACCATCGGATCCGCCTGCGCCGGCTCCCGGCTGCGTCCAGTCGAGGTCAACGGCATGCCCGGCTTCGCGCACTACAAGCCGGACCCGGAGTCGGGCGGCTTCGTGCCGTGGGCGGTGCAGGTGCTGGAGATCTCAGACGGACGGATCACCGGGTTCCACTGCTTCCTGGACACCAAGCGGTGGTTCCCGCTGTTCGGGCTGCCCCTCCACCTCGAAGCGGAGGCCGACCAGGTCGAGGAGGGCGTGTAGGGCCGGGTCGGGGTCGCGGAGCCGGATGCCGCTTCCGGCCCGCTTGGCCGTCAGCGCCAGCCGGGCCAGCAGGTCGACGGTCCCCAGACCTGGTGGCCCGATCGCTCCGACGTCACATACGACCACTGGCGCCCCGGTGTCCTCCAGCAACGCCCGCACGTCATCGCAGAGCCCTGTCACCTCGTCCCGGGTGACGGGGCCGGCCAGCACGATTTCGGCGGGGGTCATGGCATCCACGAACCGGTAGACCGGCGGGGCCGCCATAACTCATCGCCGGCGGACCCCCCGTCGCGCCGCGAGGATCACATTGACCTGGGCCAGGGCTGCCGCAGAGGGTTGGGTGTATGCGCCATGGAACACCCCCGCCCGCGACAGCCGGAACACGTCTCCCCCTCAAGGGGGCGTCGTGCAGGGGGTTTTGAGCGGCTTCGCGGTGATCGCGGTGGTCATCGCCGTCGGTTACGCGATCGGGGTGCGGGGTCACCTCGGTGAGCAGGGGCGCGAGGTGCTCACCAAGCTCGCGTTCCATGTGGCCTCGCCCGCCCTGCTCTTCACGACTCTCGCGGGCGCCGACCTGTCGGTGGTCTTCTCCAGCCGGCTCCTGGTCACCGCGCTGAGCACGGCGGCGGTGGCGGGAGTGTTCGTGGCGGTGGGTGTCGTACGCCGCTGGGGGATGGGACGTACGACGGTCGGGGCGCTGTGCTCCAGTTACGTCAACTCGGGCAACCTCGGCATCCCCATCGCGGTGTACGTGCTGGGTGACGCGTCGCTGGTGGCGCCGGTGCTGCTGTTCCAGCTGGTCGGGGTCACACCGATCGCGCTGACGATCCTGGACCTTTCGGCCGGGGGCGGGGGGAAACGGCCGCTGTGGCAGCGTCTGCTCACTCCGCTGCGCAATCCGATCGCCCTCGGCTCGCTGGCGGGGGTGGCGGTGTCGGCGACCGGTCTGCGTGTCCCCGGCCCGGTCATGGACCCCCTGACGCTGATCGGGAACATGTCCGTCCCGGCCGTCCTCTTGGCCTTCGGCATCTCGCTGCGCGGCAGCACCCTCCCGCTGCGCGGCGGGGAACGGGGACCGGTGCTGCTCGCGGTGGCGCTCAAGGCAGGTGCCCAGCCGCTGATCGCCTGGGTGCTGGCGGCGGGCGTCTTCGGTCTTCGTGGCGCGGCCCTGCTCGACGTGGTCGTGACGTCGGCGCTGCCCGCCGCCCAGAATCTGTTCACGTACGCGAGCAGCTACCGGGTGGGCGAGGTCCTGGCACGCGAGGCGATCCTGCTGTCCACGGTGCTGTCGGTGCCGGCGCTGGTCGTGGTGGCGACGCTGCTCGGGTGAGTCCCTGCTCCCGGGGTCCCCGTTCGGCGCGGGCCGGATCCGGCATGCGGAACGGGACCGGTGGGGCTCCACCGGTCCCGTTCACCCGACAGGGAGAAGCGCGGGTCAGGCGATGCGCTCCAGCACCACCGGGGACGGCGTGAAGTCCGTGCCGGGGGCCGCGACGTCGTACGAGCCGTCGACCGCCTGGAGGGCGTAGTCGAAGCGCTCGGGGGTGTCGGTGTGCAGGGTCAGCAGGGGCTGGCCCTCCGTCACGGTGTCGCCGGGCTTGGCGTGGAGCTCGACGCCCGCGGCGGCCTGCACCGGGTCCTCCTTGCGGGCGCGGCCGGCGCCCAGGCGCCAGGCGGCGATGCCGATGTCGTAGGCGTCGAGCCGGGTGAGGACACCGGACGACGGGGCCTTGACGACGTGCTGTTCCTTCGACGTGGGAAGCGTGGCGTCCGGGTCGCCGCCCTGGGCCGCGATCATCCGGCGCCAGACGTCCATCGCCGAGCCGTCGGCCAGCGCCTTCGCCGGGTCGACGTCCCGGACGCCCGCCGCGTCCAGCATTTCGCGGGCCAGCGCGACGGTCAGCTCGACCACGTCGGCGGGGCCGCCGCCGGCCAGGACCTCCACGGACTCGCGGACCTCCAGCGCGTTGCCCGCCGTCAGGCCGAGCGGCGTCGACATGTCCGTCAGGAGCGCGACCGTCCTCACGCCGTGGTCCGTGCCCAGGCCCACCATGGTGGAGGCCAGTTCGCGGGCGTCCTCGAGCGTCTTCATGAACGCGCCGGTGCCCACCTTCACGTCGAGCACCAGCGAGCCCGTGCCCTCCGCGATCTTCTTCGACATGATCGAGGACGCGATCAGCGGGATCGCCTCGACCGTGCCGGTGACGTCGCGCAGCGCGTACAGCTTCTTGTCGGCGGGGGCGAGGCCGTCGCCGGCAGCGCAGATCACCGCGCCCACGCCGTCCAGGACCGAGAGCATCTCCTCGTTGGAGAGCAGCGCCCGCCAGCCGGGGATCGACTCCAGCTTGTCCAGGGTGCCGCCGGTGTGGCCGAGGCCCCGGCCGGAGAGCTGCGGGACGGCCGCGCCGCAGGCGGCGACGAGGGGGGCCAGCGGAAGGGTGATCTTGTCGCCGACGCCACCCGTCGAGTGCTTGTCCGCCGTGGGGCGGGACAGGGACGAGAAGTCCATGCGCTCGCCGGAGGCGATCATCGCCGCCGTCCAGCGGGCGATCTCGCCGCGGTTCATGCCGTTGAGCAGGATGGCCATCGCGAGCGCCGACATCTGCTCGTCGGCCACCTCGCCGCGCGTGTACGCGTCGATGACCCAGTCGATCTGCTCGTCGCTGAGTTCACCGCGGTCCCGCTTGGTGCGGATGACGGAGATGGCGTCCATGGCCATGCTGGCTTTCCTTCCGGGGATTGCGAAGAGCACGGCCCCTGCGGACGGGGTCGCAGGGGCCGTACAGGAGTTACGAGGAGAGGTGCTCCGGCCCGAAGGCGTGGGGCAGCATCTCGGACAGCGGCAGGATGCCCGCCGGGGTGTCCAGCAGCAGGCCGGGGCCGCCGAATTCGTACAGCAGCTGGCGGCAGCGGCCGCACGGGACGAGCAGCTCGCCCCGGCCGTCCACGCACGTGAAGTGCGTCAGCCGCCCGCCGCCGGTGCGGTGCAGCTCCGAGACCAGCCCGCACTCGGCGCACAGGGAAATCCCGTAGGAGGCGTTCTCGACGTTGCAGCCGGAGACGGTGCGCCCGTCGTCGACCAGGGCGGCGACGCCGACCGCGTAGCCGGAGTAGGGGGCGTACGCGTGGGTCACGGCCTCGCGGGCCACCGTGCGCAGCGCCTCCCAGTCGACTTCGGCGGGCGGTGTCACTTGCCCTGTCCCTTCCGGTACGGCAGACCGTCGGCCTTGGGCGGCCGCAGTCGCTGCGCCGAGAGCGCGAGGACGACCAGCGTGATGACGTACGGCGTGGCGGAGACGACCTGGTTGGGGACCTCGTTGGTGGTGGCGTACCAGGCGAAGACCAGGGCGCCGGCGACGAGGGTGATGGCCGCGTTGACGTACTTCTTGCGGACCACCATCCAGACGGCGCCGATGATCAGCAGCAGCGCGCCGAGCAGCAGCAGGGCGTGGACGTTCTCGGAGCCGCCGCGCAGGTTGAGGCTGTCGGTGTAGCCGAACAGGCCGGCGCCGATGGCGAGTCCGCCCGGCATCCAGTTGCCGAAGATCATCGCGGCGAGACCGATGTATCCGCGACCGCTGACCTGGCCCTCCAGGTAGAAGGGGTTGGCGACGATGGAGAGGAAGACACCGCCGAGGCCGGCCAGGCCGCCGGAGATGACGACCGCGATGTACTTGTACTTGTAGACGTTCACGCCGAGCGACTCGGCCGCGACCGGGTTCTCGCCGCAGGAGCGCAGCCGCAGGCCGAACGGGGTGCGCCACAGGATCCACCAGGTGGCGGGGATCAGGGCGATGGCGACCAGGGTCAGCCAGGAGACGTTGGTGACCAGGCCGCCGAGCAGGCCGGCGAGGTCGGAGACCAGGAACCAGCCCTGGTTGTTGAGCTCCTTCAGGCCGTCGGACAGGCCCGGCACGGTGAAGTGGCCGAGGGAGTCGACCGCCGGGGACTGCTTGGCGGAGCCGCCCGCGTGGCCCTCGAAGGCGAGGGGGGCCAGGTAGCGGGTGGCGCCGAGGGCGAGGATGTTGATGGCCACACCGGAGACGATGTGGTTGACGTTGAAGGTGACGGTGACGAAGGCGTGCAGCAGGCCGCCGATCGCGCCGCCGAGGACGCCGACGAGGACACCGGTCCACGGGCCCCACTGGAAGCCGGCCCAGGCTCCGAACCAGGTGCCGAGGATCATCATGCCTTCGAGGCCGATGTTGACCACGCCCGCGCGCTCCGCCCAGAGGCCGCCGAGGCCGGCGAGGCCGATCGGCACGGCGAGCTGGAGCGCGGTGGACATCTGGCTGACGTTGGTGATGCCGTCGGCGCCGGTGATGATGCGGACGAGCGAGGTCAGCGCCAGGGCTCCGGCGATGATCAGCAGCAGGACGGGCCACGACAGGCGGCGGCCGGTCGGCGCCGCGGGCTGCAGCGTGGGCTGGTTGACGTCGGTCGCGGTGGTCATCGGCCAGCCACCTCCTTCGTGTTGTGGGCGCCGAGGACGTGACCGGCGGCGAGTTCGGCGCCGACGCGGCGCTGCTGGCGGCGCAGACCCCATTCGCGGACGGCCTCGTAGGAGACCACGACCGAGAGCACGATCAGGCCCTGCATGATGACCGCGATCTCCTTGTCGTAGCCGTGGAAGTCCAGCTCGGGCGAGGCCTTGTCGAGCCAGGCCCACAGCAGGGCGGCGAACGCGATGCCGACCGGGCTGTTACGGCCGAGCAGGGCGATGCCGATGCCCAGGAAGCCGATACCCGTGGGGAAGTTGAGGCTGTACGTGTGGGTGTCGCCGAGCAGGATGGGCAGGCCCGCGAGACCGGCGAGGGCGCCGGAGATCAGCATGGCGGTCAGCGTCATCCGCTTGGGGTCGACGCCGGAGGCCGCGGCGGCGGACTCGGAGGCGCCGGAGGCACGCAGGTCGAAGCCGAAGCGGGTGCGGTTGAGGACGACCCAGTAGCCGATGCCGAGCAGCACGGCGAGGACGACCAGGCCGTAGATCTCGCCGGCCGCGCCCATGTCGATGCCGGGCACCCAGCCCGAGGAGTGCATCTCGCCGGTGGTGTTGTTGTTGCCGACCTTGACGCCGAAGACGCTCGGGAGCCACAGGTAGCCGATGACGGAGGTGGCGATCGCGTTCAGCATGATCGTCGCGACGACCTCGCTGACGCCCCGGGTGACCTTCAGGACACCCGCGATACCGGCCCAGAAGGCGCCCGTGAACAGCGCGGTGAGGAGCAGCAGCGGAATCTGGATCACGGCCGGCAGGTTCATGTGGGCGCCGACGACGGCGGCCATCATGGCGGCGAGCTGGTACTGGCCGTCCACACCGATGTTGAACAGGTTCATCCGGAAGCCGATGGCCACCGCGAGCGCCGCGATGTAGTACATCGAGGCCTGGTTGATGATCAGGACCTGGATGTCGGAGAAGCCGGCCTGCTCGAACATCACGGCGAACGGCTCGACCGGGTTCTTGCCGGAGGCGATCAGCACGATCGCGCTGAGCACGAAGGCCACGGCGAGCGCGATGACCGGTCCGGCCACCGCGAGGAGCACGCGCTCCTTGTCGAACTTCTTCATCAGCGGGCCTCGTCTTCCGGAGCCTCGGGAGACTTGCGGATCTCGGGGGTCTCGGGGGTGTCTGCCGGGGTCTCGGGGGTCTCTTCGTGCTCCAGGTGACCGGTCGCGGCGCCCGTCATGGCGGAGCCCAGCTCCTCCGGGGTGATGGTGGCGGGGTCGGCGTCGGCGACCAGCCGGCCGTTGTAGATCACCCGGAGTGTGTCGGACAGGCCGATCAGCTCGTCCAGGTCGGCCGAGATCAGCAGCACGGCCAGGCCCTCGCGGCGGGCCTCCCGGATGTGGTCCCAGATCGCGGCCTGCGCGCCGACGTCCACACCGCGGGTGGGGTGGGCGGCGATCAGGAAGCGCGGCTCGTGGCTCATCTCGCGGCCGACGATCAGCTTCTGCTGGTTGCCGCCGGAGAGCGAGGCGGCGGTGACGTCGATGCCGGGGGTGCGGACGTCGTAGGCCTCGACGATGCGCCGCGTGTCCTCCTGCGCGGCCTTCGGGTCCAGCCAGACGCCCTTGGCGTTGGGCTTCTCGGTGACGTGACCGAGGATGCGGTTCTCCCAGAGGGGGGCCTCCAGGAGCAGGCCGTGCCGGTGGCGGTCCTCGGGGATGTAGCCGACGCCCTGCTCGCGGCGCTTGCGGGTGGGCCAGCCGGTGATCTCCTCGTCGCTGAGGGCGATCGTGCCGGAGTCGGCGTGGCGCAGGCCGATCAGCGTGTCGACCAGCTCGGTCTGGCCGTTGCCCTCGACGCCCGCGATGCCCAGGACCTCGCCGGCGTGGATGGTGAAGGTGATGTCGTCCAGCAGGGCCTTGCCGCCGGGGGCGGCCAGGCGCAGCTTGTCGACGGTCAGGACCGGGCGGTCGGTGACCGTGGACTCGGCGGTCTCCGGGGTGGGCAGCTCGCTGCCGACCATCATCTCGGCGAGCTGGCGCGGGGTGGTCTCGGCGGGGACGGCCGTGCCGACGGTCGTGCCGCGGCGGATGACGGTGATCTCGTCGGCGACGGAGAGGACCTCGCCCAGCTTGTGCGAGATGAAGATGACCGACAGGCCCTCGGACTTCAGCTCCCGCAGGTTGGCGAAGAGCGCGTCCACCTCCTGCGGCACGAGCACGGCGGTCGGCTCGTCGAGGATCAGCGTGGTGGCGCCGCGGTAGAGGACCTTGAGGATCTCCACGCGCTGGCGGGCGGCGACGCCGAGTTCCTCGACCAGGACGTCGGGGCGGACGCCGAGACCGTAACGCTCGGAGATCTCCTTGATCTTGCGGCGGGCCTTGGCGCCGATGCCGTACAGCTTCTCGCTGCCGAGGACCACGTTCTCCAGCACGGTGAGGTTGTCGGCCAGCATGAAGTGCTGGTGCACCATGCCGATGCCGCGCGTGATGGCGTCGGCCGGGCTGTGCAGGGAGACCTGCTCGCCGTCGATGGTGATGGTGCCCTCGTCCGGCTTCTGCATGCCGTAGAGGATCTTCATCAGCGTCGACTTGCCGGCACCGTTCTCGCCGACGAGGGCGTGCACGGTGCCCTTGCGGACGCTGAGGTGGATGTCGTGGTTGGCCACGACTCCCGGGAAACGCTTGGTGATCCCGGCGAGTTCGACGGCGGTCGCCTGACCGTGGACCGCCGCTCCGGCCGGAGGGCTGCTGGACGCGTTGATGGCGCACTCTCCTGGGGACGGGGGCCGTCTACGCGCGTAGTGCCCCTACGGCATACAAAGCGGGGCGACGCGCCGGGACAACGGGGTACAGGGAGGCCGACTCCCCGTACCCCGTCGATCGGACGTGACCCCGCGGTTACCGACTGCTCGGCAACGGCTTGTCAGCTGCTCTTGACCTTGATCTCGCCGTTGATGATCTTCTCCTTGGCCGCTTCGATGGCTTCCTGGAGCTCGGCGTCGTCCGCGAACTTCGGGTTGGAGTCCGCGAGGCCCACCTCGCCGCTCTTCAGATCGCCCCTGACGATACCGGTCTCGGGCTTGCCGTCCTCAACCGACTTCGCAAGGTTGTAGACGGCCTTGGCGACGTCCTTGGTGGCCGACGTGAGGATCGAGTCCTTGTACTTCGCGAGGGCTTCCTGCTTGTACTGGTCGGAGTCGACACCGATCGCCCACACCTTGTTGGCGGCGGCGGCCTCGATCACGCCCTGACCGGACAGACCGGCCGCCGCGTAGACGACGTCGGCCTTCTTCTCGATCTGGCCCTCGGCGGCCGTCTTGCCCTTGTCGGGGCTGGAGAAGCCACCCTCCTCGGCGGTCTGGGTGAGGTACTGGGAGAGCACCTTGACCTTCGGGTCGGTGTCCTTGACGCCCTGCTCGAAGCCCGCCTGGAACTTGTGGATCAGCGGGATGTCCACGCCGCCGACGAAGCCGACGACATCGGTCTTGGTGCTCTTGGCGGCGGCCACACCGGCCAGGTACGAGGCCTCCTCCTCGGAGAAGACCAGGTCGGCCACGTTGTCCGCCTGGACCTGGGAGTCGTCGACGATGCCGAAGGTGGTGTCGGGGTACTTGGCCGCGACCTCCTTCACGGCCGGCGCGTACGCGTAGCCGACGCCGATCACCGGGTTGTGGCCCTGCTTCGCCAGCGACGCGAGGCGCTGCGCCTTGTCGGCGTCCGTCTCGCCCTCGGTGGGCTCGATGTCGGCCGTCTCGTACTTGAACTCGGCCTTCGCCTGCTCCAGGCCGGCGTACGCGGCGTCGTTGAAGGACTGGTCGCCCTTGCCGCCGACGTCGTAGGCGATGGCGAGGCCCTTGTCACCCTTCGAGTCCGAGGACGAACTCTCGGTCGAGGTACCGCCGCAGGCGGAGAGGACGAGGGCGAGGGAGGCGGTCGCTGCGCCTGCGACCGCGATGCGGGAAACCCGGCGCATGTGTGGTGCTCCTGTCGTACTGGCGGATCCGGAGTGTGCGGGTGCGTTCCCGCGCCGTTCAGTGCGTGCCCGCACTTCTCCGGGGCGCAGCGCCGCACGGTTGAGCTTCGGCGCTGGCTTCGCCGCAGATTAACGCGCGTAGACCAGCCTGAAAACCCCTTCTGTCCACCTTGTTATGCGGCCGTGGCCAACGGCACTCCGGGTCCAGGTCAGAAGCTTGCCACCCGCAAAGGTAGCGGGACCGCCGGGGACGACGAAGCGGGCGGGTGCTCACGGCACCCGCCCGCTTCGTACGGATCTGCTCTTTTCGCCTGCTCAGCAGCCGACCGCTACTCCGTCTTGACCTTGATCGAGCCGTCGATGATGCCCGCCTTGGCCTTCTCCACGGCGTCCTGAAGACCCGCGACCTTCGCGTACTCCGGGTTGCTGTCGGACAGGCCCACGCCGTCCACCTTCAGGTCGAAGGTCTGGACGCCGGTCAGCGGCTTGCCGCCCTCGACGGACTTGGCCAGCTCGTACACCGCACCGCCGACGTCCTTGAGCGCGGAGGTGAGGATGAAGCTCTTGTACGTGGCCAGCGCCTCCTGCTGGTACTGGTCCGAGTCGACGCCGATCGCCCAGACCTTCGCCTTGGCGGCGGCCTCGATCACGCCCTGACCGGACAGGCCGGCCGCCTGGTAGACGACGTCGGCCTTCTTCTCGATCTGGCCCTCGGCGGCGGCCTTGCCCTTGTCGGGGCTGGAGAAGCCACCCTCCTCGGCGGTCTGCGTCAGGTACTGCGAGACGACCTTGACCTTGCCGCCGCCGGTCGCCTCGACGCCCTGCTTGAAGCCGGCCTCGAACTTGTGGATGAGCGGGATGTCCACACCGCCGATGAAGCCGACGGTGTTGGTCTTGGTGGCCTTGGCGGCGGCGACGCCGGCGAGGTAGGAGGCCTGCTCCTCGGCGAAGACGAGGGAGGCGACGTTCTTGCCCTCGACAACGGAGTCGACGATGCCGAAGGTGGTGTCCGGGTACTTCGCGGCCACGGCCGTCATCGCGGGGCCGTAGGCGAAGCCGACGCCGATGACGGGGTTGTAGCCCTGCTTGGCCAGGGAGGCCAGGCGCTGTTCCTTGTCGGCGTCGGTCTCGCCCTCGGTGGGCTCGATGTCGGCGGTCTTGTAGCCGTACTCGTCCGCGGCCTTCTTCAGGCCGGCGTACGCGGCGTCGTTGAAGGACTGGTCGCCCTTGCCGCCGATGTCGTACGCGATGGCGAGGCCGAGGTCCTCCTTGGTGTCGCTGTCTCCGCCGCTGTCACTGCTGGTACCGCCGCAGGCCGTGGCGGCGAGGGCGAGCGACGCGACCCCCACCGCGACGCGGGTCAGTCTGGATATCCGACGCATCTGAAGTTCCCCATTCTCCAAAGCCCCGCAGTGGGCGCTCGGTTCGGCGCACATTAACGCGCGTAGACACTCCTGGGAACGGGGTTCCTCGTGGCCGTTATCCATTCGTGCCGGTGGCCGGTTACATGTGTGTGAACCACCGGCTCGAATGGTGTGCGCCTGGGGCGATCCCGGCGTGCTTCAGGGCGGGTCCGACCGCTAGGGGCAAGGCTGCCGCGCAGGCCCGGGGGCCGCAACCGGAACGATCCCGGGCCTACCGGCCGGCGTCGAGCAGGGCCGCGGCCGTGAACAGCTCCACGCCCACCGTGATCGCGGACTCGTCCACGTCGAAGTCACCCTGGTGGAGGTCGCGGACCGTGCGCTCGCCCGGGGTGCGGACGCCGAGGCGGGCCATGGCGCCGGGGACCTGCTCCAGGTACCAGGAGAAGTCCTCGCCGCCGAGGCTCTGGTCGGTGCCCTCGACCGAGGCGGCGCCGCGGCGCGCGGTCATGGCGTCGGCGAGGAGTTCGGTGACGCCGGGCTCGTTGACGACGGGCGGCACGCCACGGACGTAGTTGATCTCGGACTTGGCGCGATGCAGGTTGGCCACCTCGTCGATCGCCGCGTGGACGATGTCGGGGGCGTCACGCCACGCCACCATGTCCAGGCACCGCACGGTCCCGGAGAGCTCGGCGTGCTGCGGGATGACGTTCGGGGCGTGCCCGGACTCGATACGTCCCCACGTCACCGCCACGCCGCTGCGGGTGTCCACGCGGCGGGCGACCAGCGCCGGCACGTCGGTGACCACGCGGGCGACGGCGGTGACCAGGTCGGTCGTCAGGTGCGGCCGGGCGGTGTGGCCGCCCGGGCCGTCCAGGGCGATCTCCAGCCGGTCGCAGGCGGACGTGATCGGGCCCTCGCGCAGGCCGATCGTCCCGGCGTCCACCCGGGGGTCGCAGTGCACGGCGATGATCCGCTTCACCCCGTCGAGCACCCCGCAGTCGATGGCCTCGGCGGCACCGCCGGGCAGCACCTCCTCGGCGGGCTGGAAGACCAGCCGCACGGGCTGCGGCAGCAGTCCCTGCCGGTGCAGGTCGGCGAGGATCAGCCCGGTGCCCAGGACGACGGAGGTGTGCACGTCGTGGCCGCAGGCGTGCGCCCGGTCGGGGACGGTCGAGCGGTACGGGCACTCGGTCTTGGCGTCCGGGATGGGCAGGGCGTCGATGTCTGCCCGCATGGCGAGCATCTCGGGCCCGCCGCGCCACTGATCCCCTTCCACGCCGATGTCACAGACGAGCCCGGTGCCGGCGGCGAGTACGCGCGGACGGAGGCCGGCCTTCTCCAGCCGGGCCTTGATCGCGGCGGTCGTACGGAACTCCTGGTTGCCGAGCTCCGGGTGCATGTGCAAGTCGCGTCGGAACGCGACGAGTTCGGCACGCAGCGGCTCGGGGAGCGTGCCGGGAAGGGCGACTCCCGCCGCTCCGGCGGCTCCGAGGAGGTCGGCGTCGGACTCCAGTGACATCAGTTGCTTCACCCTCTGAAGGGTAGGACGCCCGGACGGCCAACTGACCCGAGATCAACAAAACTTCAGCCCGTTAGGGGAAGAAAACCTGGCCGTCGAGCGCATAGGTATCGGTTCGGGTGGGTAAACTCGCCCGATTTCCTCCCGTCGGGCAGATCACGGGTACCACCACTCCTCCACGCATACCACGCCCGGCCCCACCCGCGCGCTTCCGTTCACCTGACGGAACCCCCACGGCATACGCCCGCGCGGTAGCTTGCGCGACCGTGACGATCCGGACACGGCCTTCCTGGAGGCCACCCGTACCTCGTACGACGCCATCGCCGCCGACTACGCGTCCGCCTTCCCCGACGCGATGGGCGGCCTCCCCTTCGACCGGGCCCTGATCAGCGCGTTCGCGGAGCCGGCCCGGGCCCACTCCCCCGCCCCGGTGGCCGGCCTCGGCTCCGGGCCCGGGCATGTCACCGCGCTGGTGCACGGCCTCGGCGTTCCGGTGTTCGGCGTGGACCTGTCACCCGGAATGGTGGCGCTGGCCCGGCGCGCGTACCCCGCGCTGCGCTTCCACGTGGGCACGATGACCCGTCTGGACCTGCCGGACGCGTTCGCCGAGTTCCACCGCGTCCTGCGCCCCGGCGCCCCCGTGCTGCTGACCTTCCAGGTGGCCGACGGGCAGGACCGCCTCCACCTGACGGAGCGCTTCGGGCACGAGATCGCCCTGGACTATCACTGGCGTACGCCCGAAAAGGTGGCGCGGCTGCTCGGCGAGGCCGGGCTGGAAGTGTACGCCCGTGCCCTGCGCGAACGGACGAGGACGAGCGGTATCCCAGGGCGTTCCTGCTGGTCCGCAAGCCGCGCTAGGTCCGCCGCGGGCGCTCCGCAGGCCCTAGACGGCCTGCACCGCGGACAGACGGTGCACGTCCCGCGCCGTCCCCGTCACGCCGTCCAGGAAGCCCTGGGCGCGGGGTGAGGCCGTCCGGGTGAGCCAGTCGGGGTCGATGTCGCAGACGGCGACGCGGACCTCGGTGCCGGCCAGCGCCAGCGGCAGGGTGTGCACCACCGTGGACGGGAAGCTGAGGATGGTGCCGCCCACCGGGCCGCGCCGGGCGATGAGCTCCAGCGGGAGGTCGGGGCGGACCACCTCCAGACCGGTCTCCACCGCCAGCCGGTGGAGCTTCTCGACGCTCTCGCGGCGGTGGGCGAAGTAGCGGCGGGCCCCGTGCGCCTTGGCGAGGGAGCTCACCGCCTCCAGATAGCGGTCGGCGTCCACGACGCCGGTCTCCACCAGCGACGTGCCGACCATGTCCGCGCCCTTGGTGATGCGCGGCGGGCCGAAGCGGGCACGGGTCCAGGCGAAGTCGTTCGCGGTGACCGTGACACCGTCCGGCGTCTGTTCGATGGGCATCGAGGAGAACACCTCGACCCGGCGGTCCCCGCCCGGCGTCAGGCGACGCCGGGCCGAGGACGACACCGGGGCGAAGAGCAGATCACGCGGGCCGGGGCGGGCGCCCCGGCGGTGCCAGCGCACCAGGCGTTCGCCGCGGGCGAGCTGGGTGACGAACTCCATCGTCGCCGTCCCGTCGTCCACGACCACGAGCTCGCTCGCCCGGGTGATGGTGAGCAGCAGCTGCACGTAGCGCGAGAACGGATCGCCCATCACGATCCGGTCCGCGCGGCGCAGCACTCCCATGAGCCCGCCGATCGTCTGGAAGGGTGCGGACGCGCCGCCGCGCGCCTCCTCCCAGCGGACCTCGTAGCCCTCCTCGCGCGCCAGTTCCGCCATCCGCCGCAGCTGGCCGCGGGTCATCGGATCGACGGGCGAGAGGACGACAAGGGTGAGCCCCGCGCCGGGCGTGTGGACATGCGCCCACTCCAGCACGTTCAGGAGCTGTACCGGACTCTCGACGAAGGCGAGAGTGCGAGGGCCGGCATTCCCGGCGCGGGGGCTCATCGGCGTACGACCGTCCCGTGATCAGGCGTTGTGGGAGTTGTGGGGCTGACGTGGATGTCAGACCTGGACGGGCTCGCCGGCCGCGGCGGCGATCTCCGCCTCGGCGACGACGCCCTGGACGCGGCGCAGCTTCTTCATCGGGCCGAGCTCCGACTCGTAGACCTGCTTGACGCCGTCACCGAGGGAGGCCTCGATGGTGCGGATGTCGCGCACGAGGCGCTGCAGGCCCTGCGGCTCGACGGAGGCGGCCTGGTCCGAGCCCCACATGGCGCGGTCGAGGGTGATGTGACGCTCGACGAAGGTGGCGCCGAGGGCGACGGCGGCCAGCGTGGTCTGCAGGCCGGTCTCGTGGCCGGAGTAGCCGATCGGGACGTTCGGGTACTCCTTCTCCAGCGTGTTGATCACGCGGAGGTTGAGCTCCTCGGCCTTCGCCGGGTAGGTCGAGGTGGCGTGGCAGAGCAGGATGTTGTCACTGCCCAGGACCTCGACGGCGTGGCGGATCTGCCTCGGCGTCGACATGCCGGTGGAGAGGATGACCGAACGCCCGGTGGCGCGCAGGGCCTTCAGCAGCTCGTCGTCGGTGAGGGACGCGGACGCGACCTTGTGGGCCGGGACGTCGAACTTCTCCAGGAAGGCGACGGCCTCGGTGTCCCACGGGGAGGCGAACCAGTCGATGTTCTTCGACTTGCAGTACTCGTCGATCTTGCGGTAGTCGTCCTCACCGAACTCCACGCGGTGGCGGTAGTCGATGTAGGTCATCCGGCCCCAGGGGGTGTCGCGCTCGATGTCCCACTGGTCGCGCGGGGTGCAGATCTCCGGGGTGCGCTTCTGGAACTTGACCGCGTCGCAGCCCGCCTCGGCGGCCACGTCGATGAGCTTGAAGGCGTTCTCCAGGTCACCGTTGTGGTTGATACCGATCTCGCCGCAGATGTAGACGGGCTTGCCGGGGCCGACCTCGCGGGAACCGAAGGTACGGAGGCGGGAGTTGGTGCTCATGGCAGGAACTTTCCTTACTTGGTGGAGGGGTCGAGAGAGTCGAGAGAGGGACCGAGGATCCAGCCGGCGATCTCTCGGATCGCGCCGACACCACCGGGGACGGTGGTGACCGCGCGTGCGGCGCCGCGTACGACGTCGTGGGCGCTCGCGACCGCGACGGGCCAGCCGACGAGGGCGAAGCACGGGAGGTCGTTGACGTCGTTGCCGACGTAGAGCACGCGCTCCGGCGCGATGCCCTGCTCCTCGCACCACTGCTTCAGCGCGAGGTCCTTCCGGTCGACGCCGTGCAGCACCGGGATCTTCAGCTTCCGGGCCCGGGCGGCGACGACCGGGTTCTGCTCCGTGGACAGGATCAGCATCTTCATACCGCTGCGCCGCAGGGCCGCGATGCCGAGACCGTCACCGCGGTGCACGGAGACGAACTCCCGTCCATCGGCGTCGATCAGCACCCTGTCGTCGGTCTGGGTGCCGTCGAAGTCGAGTACGACCGCGTCGATGTCGGCGGCGGTCGGAAGGGCGCCTGGCCGGTCCGCGTCGAAGAGCGGGGCCAGGGCGCGGGCGCGCGCGAGGTCGTGCGGGTCGTCGACCTCCAGCACGCGGGCGGGGTCGGTGCGCACCAGCTCGGTGCGGCCGAAGAAGCGGTGCTTGTGCTCGCGGAAGCCGGCCGCGTCCATCGCGTAGGCGGCGCCGGTCTCCAGCAGGTCCTGGGGGCGGTCCTGGCGGCGCGGGCGGAAGGACTTGTCGTGGTTGACGCCGTAGCCGCCGCCGGTGCTGCGGGAGTCGGCCGCGGTGACCACGTCGTCGGCGGCCGCCTCGGCGTCCGCGTCCCGCCAGATGAAGCCGTGGAATGGCGCGACGGTGACCGCGGTGTCGGCGCCGTTCTCGACGACCGCGCCGGCCACCCCGTCGATGTCCTCGCGGATGAGGAACGGGCTGGTGCACTGCACGAGCAGCACCGCGTCGACCGGGGAGCCGTGCAGCGCCTCGTGGGCGTCCATGGCGTGCAGGACAGCGGCCTCCGAGGTGGCGGTGTCACCGGCGATGGCGGCGGGACGCAGCACGACCTCGGCGCCGGCCGAGCGGGCGGCGGCGGCGATGGCCTGGTCGTCGGTGGAGACGACGACGTCGGTCACGAGACGGGAGGCCCGGCACTCGCGCACCGCGCGTGCCACCAGCGGTACGCCGCCGACCGGGGCGAGGTTCTTCGCGGGCACGCCCTTGGAGCCGCCGCGCGCGGGGATCACCGCGAGCACACGGCGCACCGTCGCGCCTTGGCCCGCTTCCGGGTTGGACATGGGAACTACTCCTTGACCAGGGTTGATGCGGCTCACAGCTCCCCCATCCGCCGGATGACGGGCGCGACCCGCTGGACGCCGTGCCGGTAGGCACCTCGTGCGGCGCGACGCACTATCTGGCGCACCGGACCGGGCTCCTTGTCGTGCGCGGGGGCGCCGGGCAGCGGGGTGCCGTCGGGACCGAGGTGGTGCCGGGCGAGGATGCCGGGCAGATAGCCGGGGGCGGTCACCGGCGTGTAGTACGGCGTCAGGGGCGCCAGTCCGCCGGGCTGCCGGAGCAGCTTGGCGATCCGCTCCCGGGCCGCGTCGAAGGCGGTCTCGTACGAACCTCCCCCAAAGGGGGGACCCCCAGCGGCGACGCCCTGCCGGGCAACCCAGTCGGCGTCCGGCGTGGGCCGGTGCCCGGCGTCGAGCTGGTCCCAGGAGGCGAGGCAGCCGGAGCCGACGAAGTGGTGGTTGCCCAGCACCTCACGGACACCGAGGTCGGAGAGGACGACGGTGGGGATCCGGCGGTGCAGCGACTCCAGCGCGGCCGTCGAGCTGACCGTGACGAGCAGGTCCGTGCGGTCCAGGACCTCGCCCATGTTGCCGTAGACGAGCTGGAAGTTGGGCGGCAGTTCGCCGAGCCTCTGCGCGAGCTTCTGGTACGGCAGTTCCTCGATGTGGGTGGTGTGCTCGCCGGGCCTGGAGCGCAGCTTGAGCAGCACCTCGCGCTCGGGGTGCAGCCGCGCGTGCTGGACCAGGCGGTTCAGCAGGTAGGTGCGGTCCCTGCGGTTCTCGGGGACCGACGGCTGGGCGGCGAAGACGACCGTGTAAGGGTCGTGTTCCCCCGTGTACTTGGCGCCGCCCAGGAACGGCAGTGCGACCTCGGTGACCGCGGTGGAGTCGGCGCCGACCCCGTCGTACACCTCACGGAAGCGCTCGGCGTCCTGGCGGGAGTTGGCGAGGACGAGATCCGCGCCGTGCCGCAGCAGCAGGCCGTCGGCGAGCTTCTCGTAGACGACGCCGACGTAGCCGGTGACGACGACGGGCCGCTTCTCGCGGTCCTCCCAGACCCGCCGCAGGCCGTGCAGCATCGCCTGGACACCGCCGCCGACCAGGGAGAGGACCAGCACGTCGTACGACTCCCGCGCCATGGTGCGCAGAAACTCGACGGCCGTCACCTCTGTGAGGGAATCGGCGCGCACGCCCACTTCCGCGAGCTGGCGGGGCGTGGGGGTGGCCCGGCCGCGCAGCAGAAATCCGTCCAGGGCGGGGGCGACTTGCGTCCCGCCTTGAGATCCGGCTTCCATGGACGGGCCCGGAGCGATACGGCTCGCCGTCAGCGCACCCCATTTCCAGCGGGTGTCCGAGTCGGCGAGTACTGCGATCCGCGTGGGCTTCGTTGTACTTGGTGGCACGTCCTAGACGCTAGGAAGCAATTCCGAGTTACTGGCCAACCACGCCTCAACGAAAAGTTAACAGCAACCCACCGAGAGCCGAACTGGCTCGCCGAAGCCCAGGAAGTACACGGGATGCACCGTTCCGACACATCGAGTTCACCCTCCGTACCCTCACCGGAAAGTTCCGCAGCGGGGCCGCCTCCTAGGATTTCGCAGGTGCCAAAGCTTTCCGTGATCGTGCCGTTCTACAACGTGCAGCAATACGCCCCGGACAACCTGAGAAGCCTTCGCGCGAACGCCCGGCAGGACTTCGAGTTCATCTTGGTCGACGACAAATCGAAGGACGAGACGCCGGCCATTCTCGAACGTGCGGCCGAAGAGCTCTCCGCGGTCGCCCAGGTGCGCTATATCCGCAGAGAGGAAAACGGAGGGCTGGCCACCGCCCGGAACTCGGGCCTCGATGTCGCGACCGGCGAATACATCACCTTCCTGGACGGTGACGACTGGCTGGCCCCCGGTTACTGCAGCGAGCTGGTCGCGGCCATCGAGCGGCTGGGCTGCGACTTCGTCCGCACCGACCACGTCCAGGCCACCCACCGTGCCCGCACCGTGCACCGCGTCCCCGTAGGGCTCCGGGACGAGGTCATGAACCCTCGTGACGCCATCCTGCCCGCCGACCGCACGACCTCCGTCGACTACGCCTACGCCTGGGCCGGTGCCTTCCACCGCCGGCTGTTGGACAAGGGTGTCCTGCACTTCACCGACGGGCTGCGCACGGCCGAGGACCGGCCGTGGATCTGGAAGCTGCACCGCGAGGCGGAGTCCTTCGCCGTGGTGAGCCTGCTCGGCGTGTTCTACCGGCGCGGTGTCGCCGGCTCCCTCACGCAGATCGGTGACGTCCGTCAGCTCGACTTCATCCGCGCCTTCGACCAGGTGATCGAGGAGACGGCGGCCGACCGGGACGCCGAGCGGCTGCTGCCCAAGGCCGTGCGCACCTACTGCGCGATCATCGCCCACCACCTCTCGGAGATCGACAAGTTCGAACCGTCCGTGGCCAAGCAGCTGCGGGTCATGAGCGCGGCGGCCATAAAGCGCATGCCGCAGGACGCCCTCGGCGACGTACTCGACACCATGGACCTGCGGCGCGCCTCCAAGCTGCGGCGGCTGCGGCGCCGGATCACCACAGCGAAGGCGGCTGCCTGATGTCCCGTACCACCCAGATCTTCTGCGTCTCCACGCTGTACGGCGCGGCGACGCTCGCCGCCGCGATCGAGTCCGACTGCTTCGAGGAACCCGACCGGCGCGTGCTGCTGGTCTTCAACAACTCGGCGACTCCGGAAACCACACCGGCCGTCGACGAGATGCCGGGTTTCAGCGCGCTGCGCGACCACTTCGACGACGTCCTGTCGTTCAACGAGGCGATCCGCCCGTTCCACCCCGGCGCCTGGCAGCCGCGCCCCGACGACATGCCGCTGTTCGAGCGCTATCTGCGGCTGCTGTGGGGGCTGGGCGACGACCGGGTCGAGCTGGTCGTGGAGTCCATCCAGGTCAACCCGGCGCTCGCGCTCGCGCAGATCTTCACCGGCGCCCCGGTCCATGTCTACGCCGACGGCCTGATGAGCTACGGCCCCACCCGCAACAAGCTCGACCCGCTGGTCGGCACGCGCGTCCGGCGCCTGCTGCACCTGGATCTCGTGCCCGGTCTCACCCCGCTGCTGCTGACCGAGTTCGACGTGCCGGCGCAACTGGTGCCGACGGACGCGTTCCTCAAGGTCATGAGCGGCCTCACCGGCGTCGCCGGGGACCTGCCCGACCTGCCGGACAACGCCGCGCTGCTGCTCGGCCAGTACCTGTCCGCGCTGAACATCCTCTCCCCCGCCGAGGAGGAGGACCTCCATGTGCGGATGCTGCGCGGGGCGGTGCGGCGCGGGCACCGGGCGATCGTGTTCAAGCCGCACCCCACCGCGCCGGCCCGCTACAGCCGCGCCCTGGAGGCGGAGGCCGGGAAGCTGGGCGTCGAGCTCACGGTGCTGGACACCCCCGTCCTGGCCGAGGTGCTGTTCGCCAAGGCGCGGCCCGCGCTGGTCGTCGGCTGCTTCTCGACCGCGCTGTTCACCGCGTCCGCGTTCTACGACCTGCCGGTCGCCCGTATCGGCACCGAGCCGCTGCTGGACCGGCTGACGCCGTACCAGAACAGCAACCGGCTGCCGGTCACCCTGGCGGACGCGCTGCTGCCCGACCTGGAGAACCGCAAGAGCGAGGAGCCGGTCGCGGACGAACTGCTCACCGGGCTGGTCACCGCGGTCGGCTTCACCATGCAGCCGCAGATCCAGTCGCGCCTGCGGCCCGCCACGGAGCGGTTCCTCTCCCAGCACCTCGGCCCGCGCACCCAGCGCTACTTCAAGAAGCGCCGGCTCACCTCGCAGGGCCTGCCCGGCGGCATCCCCGAGCGGCTGTCCTTCCTGCCCCGCAACTCCGCGGCACGCCGGGTGGTGCGCCGGGCGCGGGCGTTGAAGAAGGCCGTGAAGCGGTAAATGAAGAGGGCGTGAACAGGGCACGAAATCCGCGGGAACCGAAAAGCGGATATCCGGTGCGCGGCTTTCCTCGATCCCCGATCGAGGAAAGCCGCGGCCGCCGTTGACCAGCGATTACTCGGATTTCCCTACTTAATACTTCCCAAACCTTCAAATAGTGATGATCTCAGGCCTACGATCGCGCCCATGCGTATCTCCCAGGTCGAAGCCGCCAACGCCCGGATGCTGGCCCACGCCCCGTCCGTCCGGCCCGTCGCCACCAGCGACATCATCCGCACGCACCGCAAGAAGCACCCGTACCGGGGTCTTGCGGAGATCGAATCGCCGTACTGTCCGCCGTTCGTGATGTTCTGCGTGAACGACGACGCGGTCGCCCTGGACACCTTGTGGAACGGAAGATTCGGCTACGAGCCCGGCAGCCTCTCCACCTGGGCACGGCTGGCCGCGAAGAGCACGACGATAGCCGACGTCGGCGCGCACGTCGGCTACTTCTCCATGATCGCCGCACTCACCAATCCCCAGGCGAAGGTGCACGCCTTCGAGCCGGTGGACCAGGTGCACGCGCGGCTCGCGGTGAACATCCGGCTCAACAACGTCCAGAACGTGCGCCGTCACCAGGCGGGCGTCTCCAGCGAACCGGGCTGGGCCGACATCAGCGTCCGCTTCTCCGGGAACCTGCTGTCGACGGGCTCGTCCCTGGAGCACGCGGCCGGTGACGCCGAGATGAAGCGAATCCAGCTGGTCACGCTGGACGAGGTGTTCGCCGACACCAAGCTCGACCTGATCAAGATCGATGTCGAGGGCCATGAGATGTCGGTGCTGGAAGGTGCCCGCCAGGTACTGAAGCGGGACCGGCCCACCGTGATGCTGGAGGCGCTGGTGGGCGCCCCGCTGGACCCGCTGCTCGCCGAGTTCGGCCCGCTCGGCTACGAGGCCCACTGGGTCGCCGAGGAGGAGGACACCCTCATCCCGGCGGACCGCGCCCGGCCTGGCGGCACACGCAACCTGCTGTTCATGCCCCGCCGTTAGGACGAGAACACGAAGGACGCTCCCGCAGCTGGTGGCTCCGGGAGCGTCTTCGGTCGTGGGGCCGGTGGATCAGCCGCCCAGGATGGTCCGCAGTTCCGCCGCGTTGGCCTGGGTGATCTTCCACAGCTCCTGCTGACGGCCGTGCACGTCGGCCACCGTCCTGGCGTGGTCGGCGAGCAGGTCGCGGGAGCGTTCGACGAGCACCTCGGCGAGGTTGCGGTCGTGCACGGAGACACCCCACTCGGGGCGCTCGATGTCGCGCAGGAAGTACGCCATCTTCGGGTGCGAGATCAGGCTGATGATGGGCGTGCCGCAGCCGAACGGGATCATGCCCGCGTGGCCGCGCATGCCGATGACCAGCCGGGTGCGCGCGTACAGCTCGCGGATCTCGTCGTTCTCGAAGTCGTACATCGGGATGACGGGCAGCGACACGCCGTGTTCACGGCGCAGGTCGAAGGCGATCCGCTCGTCGTCGAGCGAGTGCGCCACGCACTGCACCTCACCGAGGTCGCCCAGCTCGCGCACGGCCTTGGCCATCTGCGCGAGGAAGTAGCCGTAGTCGTGGCCGAAGCGCAGCGTGGCACGGTCGTAGGCGGCGTTGATGAGGATGGTGTCGTCGCGCTTCACCGGGTCCTGCCAGTCCGCGACGAGCTGGCGCGTGACCGTGGTCGGGCAGGGCTGGAAGCGCACCTTGTCGTGCAGGTGCGCCGGGAGCATGGCCCGGACCTTCTCGATCGAGCCGTGGTTGCGCAGTCCGAAGAAGGCGGACTTCTCCACGAGCAGCCGCAGCGACTCGCGGAAGCGCTGGGCGCGGTAGCTCTGCCCGTCGAAGGCGTTGAAGCCGACGGCGTACACCGCGATGGGCACGTCGATGCGCTCCAGCAGTTCGTCGGGGACGTTCCACTGCCAGGCACTGTTGCCGTTCGGCATGGTGTCCGGGATGAACAGGCCACCGCCGCCGATGACCATGCCGCGGCGGGCGTTGACGCGCTCCAGGGCCGCCTCGTCGAACAGGCGGTGGGCGTGCACCGAGTGCCAGCGGCGGTTGGTGGTGTCCGCGTCGAAGGCGAGGCGCACGCTCTCCGGGAGCAGCTTGTCGCCCGCGTTGCCCTGCCGGTCCATGTAGAACGCGACGTGCGCGAGCTGCTCGGCGGCGCTGCCGGACTGCTGGGCGGGCATGCCGATGGTGCGCTGGTGCCAGATGCGGCTGGCCCGGTGCGTCGGGTCGACGGTCAGACCCTGGACGGCGTGCTTGTGCGCGGCGGCGTCCTCGCCGTGCACCCAGGAGATCAGGGCGAGCCGGGCGAAGGCGGTGGCGGCGCGGTTGGGTGCGGCGGTGGCCAGCAGCAGCTGGGCCTTGGCCTCGTCGTAGCGGGAGACGGCCAGCAGGGCGTGCCCGTAGACCTCGTGCGGCCAGGCCTCGTCGACGGGGATGTGGACCCGCTCCATGATGTCGACGGCGGCCTGGTAGTCGCCGGCGCCGATGTGGGCGAGGGCGACCCGGCGGGCGGTGTCGACGTCACCGGTGCGCTCGACGTACGGGGTGCCGAAGTGCACCAGCAGGTCGCGGTGCGTGGTGCCGCCCGCGGCCACGTACGCCGCGTGCAGCTCGGCGTCCGTCATGTCGAACTCGCGCCAGCGCTCCTGCGCCTTGTCGTAGCCCGACTCGCCGCCCTGCCACGGCTTGTGCCGGCCGGTGAAGTGCAGGATCGCGGTGTCCTCGGGGACCGCGAGGTCACCAGAGAGCCGCCGCTTGACGAAGTTGTACTTCGGGTCGAGGCGGACGAAGCCGCCGTCCAGCACCGCGTTGAGGATGCCCTGGTCGTGCTTGTCGAGCTCGTAGGCACCGGTGCGGCCGACGTGGTCGATCCTCGCGTAGAACTCGTCGCTCAGGTATTCCTTCTGAATGACGAGCAGACCGCTGTTGAGCTTGTGCTGGCCGTAGAAGAACTGAGGTACGGCGGCGAGGCCCTCGCGCAGCGACAGCAGCTCCGAGAGCGACCCGAGGACCACCATGTCGGTGTCCAGGGTGATGACGGTGTCGTAGTCCCGGATCTTGAAGACGTCGAGGATGAAGTAGGCCTTGCGGACCAGGTAGTTGTCCTGGTCGCCCTTGGCGTAGGAGTCGTAGTGCTCGGCGTCGACGCGACGGAAGCTGACCCGCGGGTGCAGGGCGCGGATGCTGGCGACGGAGGACGGCTTGAGGTCGTCGTGCAGGACGATGAAGTCCTCGCACACACCCGGGTTGGACAGCGCGAGCGAGCGCAGCAGGGCCAGGAAGCCGGGCAGGTAGTTCTCGTCGACGAAGCTGGCGAAGGCGATCCGGCGTTTGCCGGTCAGCGCGCTGGCGTCGGTGCCCGGGGCCGCGGTGCGAGGCTCGGCGGGGGCTATGTGGGTCGCGGTCATCGCAGGGAGATCCTCATGCCGGAGACGCTCTGGGCCCGTTCCATGACCCACGCCTTCTCGCTGGTGTATTCGTGAACGGACGTGATGGGCATCTTCATCGCCGCGTCGATGCGGTACGCACCGCTCTCGTAGAAGTCGAAGCCGATCAGGTCGATGGCGGTGCTGACGTCGAGGAAGTCGAGCAGCCACAGCATGTTGAAGCCGGACGTCGGGATCGACGACCACTTGTCCGTGCCCCACTTGCCGATGTTGCGCACGGGCCAGCGCAGCGACTCGTCGCCGAGGTACTTCTGCGCTCCCGGCACGAGGCGGTTGCGCAGCGAGTACTTCCAGTCGCCGGAGATCCCGCCGAAGACCAGCCGCGTGTCGACCTGCTGGTCCCAGTTGAAGCCGTGCTTGTGGATGGTGACGTGGATGTCGGTCCGCTTGCCGGTGTTCGCCGCGTCGATCTTGTACGAGTTGAAGCGCACGACCAGGTCGTAGGCGTCGATCTCGGTGCCCTTGCCGCTCTCGCCGACCTTGCCGGAGTTGGCGATCAGGGCGATGGACTTGCCGGCGATCCGGTTGCGGAACTCACCGAGGCTGATCCACTGCAGGTTGCCGAAGGTCGGGTCGTCCAGCGGGCCGCGCATGCGGTTGCGCCGCTGCTCGGCGAAGAGGCCGATCGCCTCGATCAGCTCAGGGCTGGGGCGGTGCTGGACGCCGGTGCTCAGGTCCAGGTAGTGGCTGAGCGCCTCCTGGAACTCCTGTTCGGGCGCTTCCGTACGGTCGAGCGCGACCAGCGCGCCCACCAGCTGTGCCTGGGCCCGCTCCCAGTCCCCCGCGTGGTGCGCCGCGAGCCCCTCGGCCCACACGTCGGTCGCCGGGCCCGCGGCGTACGCGGAGGCGTCCGGGACGGTGCGCTTGAGCAGGGTGAGCAGCTCACCGCGCTTCTCCTGGGCGGTACGCAGGCCGGCGACCTTGGCCCGGACGCCGAAGCCGTCCTCCTGGGTGAGGCTCAGGTAGCGCTCGAAGGCGTCGACGGCGGCGGACGGGCGGCCCATGGCCTCCAGCAGCCGGCCGCGCAGCCGCCAGCCGGCGCGGGAGTTCTTGCGCTGCGACAGCGCCGTGTCGGTGATGAGCAGGGACAGGTTCAGCTCGTCGTCGTAGCCGCAGTCGAGCGCCTTGTTACCGACGGCGAGGAGCGCGTCGAGCAGTTCGTTGCTCAGGTTGGCGCCCCCGACGGCCTTCGCGCCACGCCGGATCATGTTGCCCGCGCCCCCGGACGCCGACTGGGGCTGCTCCTGGGCGGCCCACAGGGCGAGCAGCTCACGCAGCTTCTCGGCCAGCGCGATCCGCCGGGAGTCGAGGCTGCCCACGAGCTTGCCACTGTGCACCGCGCAGGCGCGCAGGCAGTCCTCCAGCTCCACCGGAGTGACCTGGGCCGTCGGCGGACCGGCGTCGGTGCTCGCCGATGCCGTGTCCCCTGTTCGGGAACGTGACCATCTGCTGCGAACCGTCATGGTGCTCCTGCTCTGGATGTGACGAAGCAGGCAAGGATCTGCCTCGGTAAACGTGGTGGGTTGGAGAACACTAAGAAACCAATACGACGAAAAGGTGAACCGATAGGGGCCGGTGGGCAAATCGTGTTTCCGTCGAACGGAATTCCGTCAACCGACGTCCTAGGGTGGCGGGCGGCGTCGCAGGACGTTGACACGCATCTCCGGGGTTATGACGGTTGCGGGCGCTTTGGGCAGGATGGCGCGCATGCAGGCCCACGGACAGACGAGGTAGCCGAGGTATTCCAGCGTGACCGAGACGGTCGTCAGTACAGCCAAGCCCCCCACCGCCACCGCCGCGACGCCCGCGCAGCCGCGAGAGGTCAGCGGCGTCCGGCCGCGGCCCAGAACGACGGGGGGCCGGCTGCGCGCCCTGGACGGGCTGCGACTGCTGGCCGCGCTGATGGTGGCGCTGTACCACTACGGCGGCCGGGGCGGTGAGGTCACCCACGCCTGGGGATCCTCGCCCAAGGTCCAGTTCCCGACACTGCACTCCTGGTTCGCCTACGGCTGCCTCGGCGTCCAGATCTTCTTCGTGATCAGCGGCTTCGTCATCTGCATGAGCGGCTGGGGCCGGCCCCTGCGCTCCTTCTTCGCCTCCCGGGTCGCCCGCCTGATGCCCTCCTACTGGGTGGCCGTCGTCCTGGTGACGGCCGTGTTCGCGCTGCCGGGCGTGGCCTACGCGGCGGTGTCACCCAGCGAGGCGCTGGTGAACCTGACCTTGCTTCAGCAGCCACTCGGCGCGGACCGCGTGCTCGGCGTGTGCTGGACGCTGTGGGTGGAGATCCGCTTCTACGCGCTGTTCGCCGTGTGCATCGTGCTGCCGGGGGCCAACCGGCAGCGGGTGGTCATGCTGTGCGCCGCGTGGACGCTGCTCGCGGCGATCACGCAGGCCGCCGAGCAGCCGTTCCTCGATCTGATCGTGATGCCGGAGTACGCGCCGTTCTTCATCGGCGGCATGGGCATCTACCTGCTGCACCGCAACCGGCGGGACGTCACCGCGTGGGGCATCGTGGCGGTGAGCTGGCTGACCGGGCAGCACCAGGCGGTGTCCCACCTGTGGCACAGCCCCCAGCCGGACCAGTTCTCCTACCGCTCCGCCTCGGTGATCGTCCTGATCGTCACGTTCGGCTTCGTCGCGGTGCTCGCGGTGGCGCTGGGCTGGCTGAACTGGGCCGACTGGCGCTGGCTGACGGTCGCGGGGGCGCTGACGTACCCCTTCTACCTGGTCCACGAGCACCTGGGGTGGCCCGTCATCGAGGTGCTGCACCAGGACTTCGGGCTCGCCTCGTGGATGACGATGGCCGGGACGCTGACGACGATGCTGGTACTGGCGTGGCTGTTCAACCGGTATGTGGAGAAGTGGTCGACACCGTTGCTGCGGCGGTCGCTGACGCAGGTGCGGGAATCCTCCAAGGCGTGACGCCGGGGCGGGCGGCGGGCCGGCTCCGAGCGACGGCCTGACGCCCGCTCGACTCACTCGGACGTCGCGGGTGCCGTCCTCAGGGTCGTCGCGGTGCCCTCGATGACCGCTCTCAGGCCCGTCTCGAAGCCGCGGTCGCGGTCCTGGAACATCTCGTGGCCGGCCGCGGCCGCCAGCGGGAAGCCGGCGAGGCGCACCGCCCGCGCGTCGAGGTCGTGGCCCCCTCCCCGGTGGCCGGGTCGGGGCCCATCGCCTGCTCCTCGATGACGTGCCCGATGGTGTAGCTGTACGCCGTGAACCAGGCGCGCGCGGCGGCCCCCGGTTCGCGGTAGCGCAGCAGTTGCGCGCGCAGGCCGCTCATCCGCAGGGAGAACGTCTCCCGCCAGTCCTCGTCCGCACCCGGCTCGGCCACGGGCTCGGCGGTCATGCGCCACATCATGTCCGTGGCCACCTCGTCGAGCAGGGCCTGTTCGTCCTTGAAGTGCCAGTAGAGGGCCGGCGCCTTGACGCCCAGTTCCTTGGCGATGGCGCGCAGGGTCAGGCCTTCCAGGCCCACCTCGTTCAGCAGTCGCAAGGCGGTGTCCGCCACGCGCGGGCGACCGCGCCCCGGACGGGACCGCGGACGGGGTACGGCTGTTCGACGCGTTCGGGGGCCGCACCGGACGCTGCTCGCCCTGGGCACCGAGGCCGAACTCCCGGCGCTGCCCGTCCCCACGCTGCGGATTCGGCGTGCGGGCCCTACGGCACCGGCGTCTTCCTGATCCGGCCCGACGGTTACGTCGGCTGGGCGAGCGCATCGGCTGCCGGACTGACGGAATACGCGACCCGGACGGGGGTAGCCGAAGCATCCCGGTAATCGTTCACCGGGCGTGGCGTCGTTCGCGCCCCGGGCACGGCCAGGACCGCGTACGGTACGTAGGGAATTGACCCGGTATTCACCTTCTCGGGGGTTTTGATGGGTTCTCCTCCCGGGCAGGCGCCGGGCAACTCCTGACCGCACACCGCAACGAGGAAGTGCTCGCCTTTCATGACCACTGCACATGAGGCGCCCCCGCGGCCCCGCCGGCTCGACGACGTCCCAGGCTGGTTCCCCGTACTCGACCAGGTGCTCTTCGACTGGCTTCTGAGCCGGCAGGAGGCCGCGGGTGTCCGCGGCGACCTGCTGGAGGTCGGGGTCTACATGGGCAAGAGCGCGATCTTCCTGGGACGCCATCTCCGGGAGGGCGAGCGCTACACCGTGTGCGACCTCTTCGAGGGCGACGCCCCGGACGACGCCAACCGGGCCGAGTCGACGAAGTCGTACAGCGCGCTCACCCGCCAGGTCTTCGAGACCAACTACCTCTCCTTCCACGACGAACTCCCGCGCGTCGTACAGGGTCCCAGCTCGCTCGTGCCCGGCGAGGTCGAGCGGGACTCGTGCCGGTTCGTGCACATCGACGGCTCGCATCTGTACGAGCACGTGTACGACGACATCGCCGCCGCGCGTGACGTCCTGCTGCCGGACGGGGTCGTCGTCCTGGACGACTTCCGCTCGGAGCACACCCCCGGTGTCTCCGTCGCCGTCTGGGAGGCCGTGCTCAGCCGGGGCCTGCGGCCCATCTGCCTGACCACGCAGAAGCTCTACGGCACCTGGGGCGACCCGGAGCCGGTGCAGCGGGAGCTGATGGCGATGGTGCGCGGGCGTGGTGACTGCGGGCTCAGCGTGCAGCAGGCCGCCGGGCACCGCCTCGTCCGGCTGAAGTCGAAGGGGATGCAGGCCCCCGCCTTCCCGCCGTCCCGGCACGCGCAGGACTCGCCCGAGCCGGCCGTGCCCAAGCCCGCCGCGAAGGCCGCGGCCCCCGCGGCGGCGCGCGCCGTCACGTCCCGGACCCCTGGCGGCCGCGCCCGCCGCCTGGCGGTCGACCTGCTGCCGCCGCTGCTCACCCGCGCCATCCGCAAGGCACGCGCGACCAAGCGGGCGACGGCCGCACGCTGACGCCGCGGAGCGGCGACCCCGCCGCTCCGCCGGCCCAGGAGCTGGTCGGCTAGGAGCCGGCCAGCGACAGCTTCACCGCGAATCCGAGGAACAGCGCCCCCGCCGCCGAGGTGGCCCCCGCCGTGAGGCGCCTGCGGCGGCGGAAGGCGGCCGCCAGCTTCGTACCGCCGAATATCAGCGCGCTCAAGTACAGGAAGCTGGCGAGCTGCGCGAAGGCCCCGAGCACGACGAAGGACAGCGCGGGGTAGGCGTACCCCGGGTCGACGAACTGCACGAAGAAGGCGACGAAGAACAGGATCGCCTTGGGGTTGAAGAGGCTGATGACCAGCGCGCGCCGGAACGGCCGCTCGTCGCCCGGTTCCGGCGCGGCAGGAGCCGCCGCGCTCTCGCGCCGGGTCCGCCACATCCCCCAGGCGGCGCGCATCATGCCGATCGCGAGCCAGGTCAGATAGCCGGCACCGGCGTACTTCACCATCCCGAACAGCAGGGCGTTCGCCTGCAACAGCGAGGCCACACCGGCCGCCGACAACGTCATCAGCACGGTGTCGCCGCACCACACCCCGGCCGCGGCCGTGTACCCGGGGCGCACCCCGCGCCGGGCGGCCACGGACAGCACGTAGAGCGAGTTGGGGCCGGGCAGCAGGACGATCAGGGCGAGCCCTGCCAGATAGGTCGGGAGATCGATGACGCCGAACATGTCCAGGAGTGTCGCACGCCGGTACGACAACCGGTCGGGTCAGAAGGCGTCACTCGGTACGTAACGCCCCCACACGTCCCGCAGGGCGTTGCACACCTCCCCCACGGTGGCCCGCGCGCGCAGCGCCTCCTTCATCGGGGGCAGCACGTTGTCGTCGCCCTCGGCCGCCTTGCGCAGCGCCGCCAGGGCCGCGTCCACCGACCGCCCGTCGCGTTCGGCACGCAGCGCGGCCAGGCGTTCCGACTGCCGGGCCTCGATGGCGGGGTCGACGCGCAGCGGCTCGTAGGGCTCGGCCTCGTCGATCGTGAAGCGGTTCACCCCGACGACGACCCGCTCGCCCGCCTCCGTCTCCTGGGTGATCCGATAGGCGTTGCGCTCGATCTCGCCCTTCTGGAAACCGTGCTCGATCGCGGCGACCGAGCCGCCCAGCTCCTCGACCTTCGCCATCAGCTCGACGGTGGCCGCCTCGACGTCGTCCGTCATCCGCTCGACGGCGTAGGAACCGGCGAAGGGGTCGACGGTCGCGGTCACATCGGTCTCGTAGGCGAGCACCTGCTGGGTGCGCAGGGCCAGCCGCGCGCTCTTGTCGGTGGGGAGGGCGATCGCCTCGTCGAAGGAGTTGGTGTGCAGGGACTGGGTGCCGCCGAGCACCGCGGCCAGGCCCTGGACGGCGACGCGGACCAGGTTCACCTCGGGCTGCTGGGCGGTCAGCTGCACCCCGGCCGTCTGGGTGTGGAAGCGCAGCATCGTCGACTTGGGGTTCCTCGCGCCGAACTCGTCGCGCATCACCCGTGCCCAGATCCGGCGGGCGGCGCGGAACTTCGCGACCTCCTCCAGGATCGTCGTACGGGCGACGAAGAAGAAGGACAGGCGCGGGGCGAAGTCGTCGACGTCCATGCCGGCGGCGACGGCCGTGCGGACGTACTCGATGCCGTTGGCGAGGGTGAAGGCGATCTCCTGCACGGGGGACGCGCCCGCCTCGGCCATGTGGTAACCGGAGATCGAGATGGTGTTCCACCTGGGCATCTCGGCCCGGCAGTACCGGAAGATGTCGGCGATCAGCCGCAGGGACGGCTTCGGCGGGAAGATGTACGTCCCGCGCGCGATGTACTCCTTCAGGACGTCGTTCTGGATCGTGCCCGTCAGCTGGTCGGCCCGGACCCCCTGTTCCTCCGCGACCAGCTGGTACAGCAGCAGGAGCAGCGCGGCCGGAGCGTTGATCGTCATCGACGTCGACACCTTGTCCAGCGGGATCCCGCCGAACAGCACCCGCATGTCGTCGACCGAGTCGACGGCGACGCCGACCCTGCCGACCTCGCCGTGCGCGAGGGGCGCGTCGGAGTCGTGGCCCATCTGGGTGGGCAGATCGAAGGCGACCGACAGGCCGGTGGTGCCGTGCTCGATGAGCTGCCGGTAGCGGGCGTTGGACTCCGCCGCCGTACCGAAGCCCGCGTACTGGCGCATGGTCCAGGGGCGGCCCGTGTACATCGACGGGTACACGCCGCGCGTGAAGGGATAGGCGCCGGGCTCGCCCAGCCGCACGGCCGGGTCCCAGCCGTCCAGGGCCTGCGGCCCGTAGACCGGTTCGATGGGCAGTCCGGACTCCGACTCGTGCGCCATGGTGAGTGCCTTCCGCCGAGCAGTGGCCACTCCTTGCGGTGGCTCACTCCTTGCCCACCACGATGCCGCGCCGTTCGCGAGCCGTCATGCGCGGGAAGGCATCTCGGGTGACACCCAGTGCACTCGGTGAGAAGGCGGGGACCGGCATGCGCAAGCCTGGCTCGAGGAGGGCGGCCGCCGCGCTGGCGGCGCTGGTGACGGTGTGCGGCTGCACCGTGCAGGGCGTGGACGCGGACGGCGACCCGCGCGGGCCCATCCACATCGACATCACCCGCACCGCGCCCGCGCCGCCGCCGGCCACCGCCACCTCCAAGGCCCCCACGCGGCCGGCCGCCCCGGCGCCGGCTCCGGCCCCGGCCCGGGTGCTCTCGTCACCCGGCGACCACGGCCGGGACGTGCGCGAACTCCAGGCCCGGCTGCGGCAGGTCGCGTGGTTGTTCGACGGGCCGACGGGGACGTACGACGGCCTGACCCAGCAGGCCGTGCGGGGCTTCCAGGGCAAGCGCGCGCTGCCGAAGACCGGCACCGTGGACACCGTCACCTGGCAGCGGCTGTTGAGGATGACCCGTGAGCCCGGCCGCTGGGACCTGTACCTGATGGGCGGTCAGCCCGCCGACGCGCCCGACGCGCGCTGTCTGACCGGGCGGGTGCTGTGCATCAGCAAGTCGAGCCGCACGCTGCGCTGGATGGTGGACGGCCGCACGGTGACGACCCTGCCGGTGCGCTTCGGCTCAAGTCACACACCCACCCGGGAGGGCAAGTTCCAGGTGTACTGGAAATCCCGCCACCACCACTCCACGCTGTACGACTCGCCCATGCCGTACGCCATGTTCTTCAGTGGCGGTCAGGCCGTGCACTACTCGCCGGACTTCGCCGCCCGCGGCTACGCCGGGTCCTCGCACGGCTGCGTCAACGTCCGGGACGAGGCGGCGATCGCACAACTGTTCGGCGAGGTGAAGAAGGGCGACAAGGTCGTCGTCCACTGGTGAGGTTCGGGGCGCGGGCGGGACCGGGGGAACGTGTCCCGCCCGCGCTCAGGTGCACGAGCCGTAGGTACGGGGGGAACCCCGGCTCCGTGCGACAGCCGATGACCAGTCGGCTCACTCAGTACTGCGCCGACGCGGCCCAAAGCGTCACACCCCTCGGACAGAAATATCTATCGTCCCGCGAAGCTGCAGGTCAGCGGGGCGAGTGCAAGGCGTTCGGCGTCGGCAGCAGCGAGGCCGCCCGCCTGCGCATGTCGGGGAGGAGGGCCGTCGACCACGCGGAGGTGCGGGGGCCGAAGCCGGTGCGGCCGGGTGCCGGGTCGTCGTCCCCGTCGTCGCCGCTGCCCTCGCCGCCGTCGCCGCGACCTCCGCGACCGTCGTCGCCCCTGCCGTCGCCGTTCGAGTGGTCGTCGCCCCTGCCGTCCCTGCCCCAGCCCTTGTCCCGTCGGCCGTCGGAGTCGTCGAGCTCGGTGTCGCAGTACGCGCGCACGCGCGAGCGGCCGCCCGCCGCCTCCCTCAGGGCGCGCTTGCGGTCGGGGTCCAGGCGCCGGCCCTCGCGCAGGTCGCGGCAGGCCGAGGTGAGCGCCCTCCACCAGTCGCCGGCGTCGCGCGTCCGCTCCTCGGCGCCCGCGTCGGCCGAGGGGGTCTCGTCGCCGGGCGCGCCGGGGCTGCCGGCGGAGGGGCCGCCCGTGGTGCCGTCCGGCGCGGCCGAGCCGGGTTCTTCGCGCCGCGTCGGCGGGGACGGGACCGACGGCTGCTCGGGCGGCTCGGCGGCCGAGACGGAGGCGGCGGGGCGCGGATCGTCGTCGTGGAACGGCGTGTCCAGGACTCCGGTTCCGGCCGCGACGGCCACTCCGCCGACCATGGCGACGGCCAGCGCCGCGGCCAGCCCCATCCGCACAGGCCGGCCCCGACGCGGGCGGTGGGCAGCGCGCGTACGGCCACCCGCGCGGCCGCCGATGCACACCAGACCGGCGTCGGACGTCCGCACGGCGCCGGGCGCGTCGAGGGCGGCGAGCTCGCTGTCGCGGTCCGCGCGCACCTTGCGGAAGGCGGCCAGCGCGGCGGCCTCGCCGGGGAGTTCGTCGCTGGTGAGCGGGGGTTTCGCGGAGAGTGCGCCGAGGGCGCGGGCGAGCCGGTCGGCCTGTTCGCGGGTGGCGTCGTCGGCGGCGTCCAGTGGCTCTCCGCTCAGCAAACGCTCCGCCGTCTCGCGGTCCAGCCACCTGTACTGCTCGTCGGCCATCACATGTCCTTCTGCGTCCGCGTGCGCGTAGGCGTCACACTCGCGGACGTCACCGCGCGATCGCGCGGTTCTCGCTGGGGCGGCAGGGCGTCGAGCACACCGGCCGATTCCGGATCGTCGCCGAGGTCGCCGAGCAGTTCGGCGAGCCGTTTCAGCCCCCGGTGCGCCGCGGTGCGCACGGCGCCCGCCCGTTTGCCGAGCGCCTCGGCGGCGGTGTTCGCGTCGAGTCCCACCACCACCCGCAGCACCACGGCCTCGGCCTGGTCCTGCGGCAAGCGGGCGATCAGGGAGAGGGCGTGGTCGGTGGTCAGGGCCTCGATGGCCTCGCCCGCGGTGTCGGACTCCGCGGGCCGACCCGTCAACTCGGTCTCGTCACCGCCGATCGCGGGCCGCCGGCCGCGCATCCGTATGTGGTCCAGGGCCCGGTTGCGCGCTATCCGGGCGGTCCAGCCGCGGAACCGGTCCGCGTCGCCGCTGAACCGCTCCAGGTCCCGGGCTATCTGCAACCAGGCCTCGGACGCCACGTCCTCGGCGTCGAGGTCGCCGACCAGCGTCCGTACGTATCCGAGCAGGCGTGGGTGCACCGCGCGATAGACCGTCCGGAACGCGCTTTCGTCCCCGCTCTGTGCCGCGAGCACCGCGGCCGTCAGCTCCGCGTCGTCCCCCACCGCGCGCGCCCTTCTTTGCGCCCAAGCCGGTGCCGCTCTCACGGACCGGGTTCTCGCCGTCGTGGTTCCTCGGTCGATGGTCGCCGTTCGAGGACCGCTGCGGTCGCGGTGGTCGTCCCGCCTCCGCACTCCGGCGCGAAAGGCACGTTACGTCTTGAAACCGCCTCCCGTCCATGCAGGTAGTCGTCGATGCAACTAACTCGTGACGCAGTGAGGTGTGACAGAAAACGCAGTCATGACGCTGAAGGAAGTACGGGCCGCCGCGCGGCCCGTGCCGCGCGACGGCCGGGGCCTCTCCTGTGGGGGGTGGCGGCCCCGGCCGTTGCCTTGGCCTCCGCCTCACCCACCACCCCGGCCTCACCGCTCGGCACTCCGCGCCCGCCAGTCGTCCCGGCGGCGCGTACGAGCCCGGTGGGCGCCCGCGTCCCGGGCCGCGCGGAACGCGGCCAGAGCCTGCCGCTCGGCCTCCGCGTCCAGCTCGCCGTCCCGCATGACGGCACCCAGCAGTGCCGAGAACCGGCTGCCGCGCCGTCCGTCCTCGGACCGCTGTTGACCCTGCATCACGACTCCCCCGGCCCGGGGGAACCGTCCTGCGGCCCGCCCCCGGCGCCCAGTCGGCGGGCGAGTTGCCTGAGCCCGCGGTGCGCGGCCGTCCGCACCGCGCCGGGCCGCTTGCCCAGCACCCTGGCGGCGGTGGGGCCGTCCAGACCGACGACCACCCGCAGCAGCACGGCCTCCGCCTGGTCGCGCGGCAGTTCGCGCACCAGGGCCAGGGCCCGCTCGGTGGTGACGGACTCCAGGGCCTGCTCGTGCGTGCTGTGCGGGCCGGGCAGATCCAGGACGTCCGGTTCGAGCGCGGTCGGGCGGGGCCGTGCCCGGGTGCGGCGCAGATGGTCCAGCGCCCGGTGCCGGGCGACGGTCGCGGTCCAGCCGCGGAAACCGGCCCCGTCGCCCTTGAACCGGCCCAGGTCCCGGGCGATTTCGAGCCAGGCGTCGGACGCCACGTCCTCGGCGTCGTCGCCGACCAGCCCGCGCAGATAGCCGAGCAGCCCCGGCTGCACCAGCCGGTACGCGACCGAGAATGCGGCCTCGTCGCCGTCCTGCGCCCGCGCGACCGCAGCGCCCAATTCCCCGTCGTGCGCCTGTGCGCGACGGGGTCGCCCTCCCTGGCCCACAACCGTCCTCGTTCGCACCGCGTTCGTAGGAAGTCGGCACCGTGCGACACGTTCCGGCCGTGTCGACGCCCCTGAGGTCATCAGCGTCAGGCCTCACAGAAGTGTCACAGCCCGTCAGACTCCCCGCGGTCCCTCGAGTCACGGCGCCGAGAGGTGTCCCGTCACCGGCCGGCGCTCGCGTCCCGGCACAGCAGCCGCAGCGAACCGTCGCCGGTGAAACAGCGGCGGGCCTCGTCGATGGGGTCCCAGAGGCGGCCGTCCGGCGTGCGGACCCAGTGGTCGCCGCCGCTCGACCACCACTCGGCGCCGGCCTGACGGGCGATCACCTCTCCGGCGTAGGCGCCGAGACCGCGCAGGACGGGTTCCGCGGCGGCGTACGGCGTCCCCTCCCGGCGCAGTTCGTCGATCATCCGGTCGACACGCCACAGGGACTGCGCGGAGTAGTCGAGCCGCAGCCGCGCCCCCTCACGCAGGGTCGCCACCGCGTCCGCGGCCCAGCGCACCGGCTTCGTCGCGGCCGAGGGCCTGTTCTGCGGGGTCGTCCCCGCTTGGGTCGTCGTCACAGTCTGGGTCGTCACACTCGGGAAAGCGCGCTGCAGCAACGATTCGTCACACCTGTTCGGCGGCTGCCCGCAACCGGCGCAGGACCGCCCCACGGCGCCCCGAGGACGGTCACAGGATCCTTGCGCGAACCCGGGTTTACGTTGCCGGATCGGGGGCTCAGGTCCTTGGCGCGGGACTGAGACGGTGGGGTGCGGGCTCCGGGGCCACGGCCCCGGTGGCCCCGCGCTCAGGCGCCGGGCCCGGGGCGCGGTCCCCACCGCGCCGCGCTCAGGAACGGGGTGCCCGGGCCATGGCCCCACCGCGCCGGACTCAGGCGCGGAGGCCCCGGAGCATGGTCACCGCCGCCGTCAGGCTCAGGAACGGGGTCTCGGGGCGTGGCCCCGCACGCCGCGCTCAGGAACGAGGTGCCCGGGCATGCTCCGGGCATGCGGTCCCCGCCGTGACGCGCTCAGGCACCGGGGCCCGCGGCGTGGCCCCGGCCGCGCCGCGCTCAGGCGTTCCTTGCCCGGCGGGAGACCACCGCGCGCAGGACCCTGCGGCCCTCCGTCGACAACTCCAGGGCGCGGCGCAGGCCGGCCGAGCCGTGTTCGGTGAGGAGTTCCAGGACCGTGATCTGGCGGCGCAGTTCGGCGGCGACGAGCGGCGAGACGGCGTCCGTGCGGCCCGCGACGGGGGCCGTCCCCGACCGCACGGATTCGAGAACCCGCGGGAACGTTTCGGCAGATGCCGCGCCGTCCTCCGCCGGGTCGAGCAGACGGTGGATCTGCAACGCCGCCACCGAGCAGCCGTCGGCCCACACCCGGGCCTCGTCGGCCGACCGCACGGCCGGGGCGGCGGCCAGCATCCGCCGGACCAACAGCGCGGCCTCGTCCTCGACGTCCGTCGCCTCCACGACGTCCGCGACGCCCAGCTGCGCGCGCGCCTTGTCCAGCAGCGCACCCCACTCGACGGTGTCGCCGTTGTCCGCGAGGTTCGCCCACAACGGGCGCAGCACCTCGTCGTCACCCCCGAGGAGAGGCACGCACCGATCCAAACAAGCCAGCGCGCTCACGGCCAGCCCGCGTTCGTCGGCCTGCGCGATCAGTTCCACCAGGCTCATCCACGCCTCCCGTTCCGGGGCGCCATCCGTTACGGAGCCCGCACTTCCCCTAACTGCGCGCCATACTGCCGTACTGTCACACCGGCACGACACCAAGTCGGTGAAGGAACAGCAAGAACAGGTTTTCGGCCAACGTGTCGGCACCGGCGCTCAGAACGTCGAGCAGTGGGCGTCACCGTCACCACCGGCGCACTCCCACACCCAGAGCCCCTCGTCCCCGCATACGCCCACCCGCGGGCCGCACGGCCCTGCGCGCCCTCAGCCGAGCTGGTCCGCCAGTTCGCTGAACTCCGCCCAGGAGAGCTCTGGCTCGCCCTCGTCCCACAGTTTCTGGACGGTCGCCCGCAGCGGCATCCGGATCCCCGCCGCCACCTGGTCCTGCGTCTGGGAGTTCGCGAGATCGCACCACACCGCGAAGGAACCGCCGAGGATCTGCCCGTCGTAGCGCGCCGCGACCGGCTGCGTCCCGCGCAGCACCCGCGGCGTCCACTGCTCGTATATCCGCTGCCCCGTGGGATAGACGAAGGTCTGCGGCTGACCGAGGACGTAGTAGAGGAACTCGTCGTTGTAGTTGATGACCTCGCGACCCGCGCTCAGGTACTCCGCCGGCTGTCGCGCGCCGATCTCCTTGCCGGTCCAGTACGCGACCTCGATGTCCTTGTCGGGCTGCACGGAGGCGTCGGTGTAGAAACCGTCGTTCCAGGCGCGCGGGGTGCGGTCGAGCGCCCGGACCGCGGCGGCGCGATCGTTGAGCCAGCCGGTGGCGAGGTCGGCGACGGTGCCGCCGGGGCCGTACGCCTCGCGCGCGGCGGCCGCGAGCTGCGGGTACGAGGCCTGGGGGTCGGACACGGTGAGCGCTCGGTACTCGTCGCCGCCGAGGTGCCACTGGGTACCGGGGAAGAGACCGGCGTACTCCTTGAACAACTCGTCGACGATCTTCCCGGCCTCGGGGTCGGCGATGTCCACGGCGCCGGTCGCCGCGACGCCCTGCGCGTTGCGCAACTGCAGATCCGGATGCGCGGCGATCACCGCGCCCAGGTGCCCCGGTGAGTCGATCTCCGGCACGATGCTGATGTGCCGGCTCTCGGCCAGCTGGACGATCCGCCGGACCTCCGCCTTGGTCAGATGCTGCTCCGAGACGATCTCGGGATGCGAGGCGGACTCGATACGGAATCCCTGGTCGTCGGAGAAGTGCAGCCCCAGTTCGTTGAACTTGAGGTCGCCCAGCTCCCTTATCCGGTCCTCGATCCAGTCGGCCGTGAAGTGCTTGCGGGCGATGTCCACCATCAGTCCGCGCCGCTCCTTGGCCGGCTCGTCCCGCACGACGCCCTCCGGCGCCGTGGCGCCGTCGTGCACGGTCTGCTTCAGCGTGCGGGTCCCGTAGAAGACCCCCGCCTCGCCGGCCCCGCTGATGCTGACCCGCCCGTCGCGGACGGTCATGGTGTACGACTCCTGCTCCGCCCCGTCGGCACCGCTCAACGCCAGCCGGACGTCCCCGGCCCGGGAGTCGTTCCTCTCCCCGGCGTACGTCAGCCCCAGCTCACCGGCGACCAGCCGGCCCTCGTCGGCCAGCCCGGCGTCGCCCACCACGACCCGCCCGCCCTGCGCGGGCCGCCAGCCGGGACCGCGCGCCGGGGAGTGTTCACGGACGGCGGGGATGGTGCGCGGGGCCGTGGACAGGGGGTAGGAGCGGGTGGGCGTCGGAGTGGGGGTCGGCGCGGCCGCCGCCCGGCCCGACGGGCCGTCCGGTGCCCGGGCCGCCGTACCGGCACCGCCGGCCCACAGACCGAGGCCCACCACCGCGACGGCGACCACCGCGATCAGCAACCGCCTTCGCGTCACACTCCGCGCCTGCGCCCTGCGTCTGTGCTGGCTCACTCCACCAACGTACGACCTCGAGCGTCCACCGCGCGTCCTCAAACTCTCCCGTCCGGGTGAAACTCAGGCGCCTCTCGGACACGCCGTGAACACTCTCGATAACGTGACGGCACATCTCCCACAACATCCCCTGTCGACACACGCGACGCCCACGAGGAATCACGCTGCCCGCGCACCGTCTCCCAGACCTCCCCGGCCGAGTCGCCATACCGGTGCAGACCGGCCTGCCGTCCGCCTTGGCGCACTTCAACGCCGCCCCCGCCGCCGAGCTCCAGCACGCCCTCCTCAGCTGCCTGAACAGCGTCCGCTGGGCCCACCGCGTCACGGCCCACCGTCCCTACCCCGACGTGGCCGCCCTCCTCGCCGCCTCGGACGAGGCCGCGTACGACCTCACGGCCGTTGACCTGGCCGAAGCACTCTCGGCCGAGTCCCTGCCGGCCCTCCCGGAGGGCGCGTACACGGCAGCTCACACGGCACTGAGCGCGGCGCACGCGGCCTACGAGGCCCGATTCGGTCACGTGTTCGCCATCTGTCTCGACGACACACCCCCGAGCGAGTTCCCCGACCGGCTGCTGGCCGCCATCCGGTCACGATTGGCGAACGATCCCGAGGAGGAGCGGGTCGTGGCGGCGGAAGAGCTCCGCCGCCTGGCGAGGGGACGGCTGCTGGAGCTGCTCAGGTGCGCGAGGAACCGCGCCACCAGCCACAATGCGCCCGCACCCGGCACATAACGGCACAGCCCGCCTGAATAGCCCGTTCGACTGCCAGTTTGATCACATCGCCAGACCCGGGCTCAGCCGAGCGCCAGCGCGTCGCTACGATGCTGGGGGCCGGTGGACCGTACCCGGCCGGGCCCGTCCGACACCGAAGCCGGCAGGCCCCAATCCCCGCTCCCGGAGGGTTCTTCCGTGCCGGCTGGAACGCTGTACCGCGGCCGGGAAGGAATGTGGTCCTGGGTGGCTCATCGAGTCACCGGCGTCCTCATTTTCTTCTTCCTGTTCGTACACGTGCTGGACACCGCTCTCGTCCGTGTCTCCCCCGAGGCATACGACGAGGTCGTGGCCACTTACAAGACGCCGCTCGTCGCCGTGCTGGAGTACGGCCTCGTGGCCGCCATCCTCTTCCACGCGCTCAACGGCCTGCGTGTCATCGCCGTCGACTTCTGGTCGAAGGGCCCGCGCTACCAGAAGCAGATGTTCTGGTCCGTCGTGGGCGTCTGGCTCGTGCTGATGCTCGGGGCGATCTACCCCGTCCTCGGCCACGCCGCTCGTGAAGTCTTCGGGAGCTGACGCGCATGTCCACCACTGAGAAGACCGCTTCCGGCATCGGCCCCGTCGAGGGCGCCTCCGTGTACACGGTCGACAACCCCGCGCCGCTCATCGAGCCGCCGCGCCAGCGCACCAAGAAGACCCCGCGGACCACGCGCGGCAACTTCGAGATGGCCGCCTGGCTCTTCATGCGGCTGTCCGGCATCGTGCTGGTCGTCCTGGTCATCGGCCACCTGCTGATCCAGCTCGTGCTGGACGGCGGCGTCTCCAAGATCGGCTTCGCCTTCGTGGCCGGCCGCTGGGCGTCCCCGTTCTGGCAGGTCTGGGACCTGCTGATGCTGTGGCTCGCGATGCTGCACGGCGCCAACGGCCTGCGCACGATCATCAACGACTACGCGGAGCGCGCGAACACGCGCCTGTGGCTGAAGGGCCTGCTGTACACCGCGACGGTGTTCACGATCCTGCTGGGCACGCTGGTGATCTTCACCTTCGACCCGAACATCCGCTAGGCACGGGGCTGAGGTACTACTGATGAAGATCCACAAGTACGACACCGTCATCGTCGGCGCCGGTGGCGCCGGTATGCGCGCCGCGATCGAGGCGACCAAGCGCAGCCGCACCGCCGTGCTGACCAAGCTCTACCCCACCCGCTCCCACACGGGCGCCGCGCAGGGCGGCATGGCCGCCGCGCTGGCCAACGTGGAGGAGGACAACTGGGAGTGGCACACCTTCGACACGGTCAAGGGCGGTGACTACCTGGTCGACCAGGACGCCGCCGAGATCCTGGCGAAGGAGGCCATCGACTCCGTCCTCGACCTGGAGAAGATGGGCCTGCCGTTCAACCGGACCCCGAACGGCACGATCGACCAGCGGCGCTTCGGCGGCCACTCCAGGAACCACGGCGAGGCCCCGGTCCGCCGCTCCTGCTACGCGGCCGACCGCACCGGCCACATGATCCTCCAGACGCTGTACCAGAACTGCGTCAAGGAGGGCGTGGAGTTCTTCAACGAGTTCTACGTCCTGGACCAGCTGATCACCGAGGTCGACGGCGTGAAGCGCTCGGCCGGTGTCGTGGCGTACGAGCTGGCGACCGGCGAGATCCACATCTTCCAGGCGAAGGCCGTGATCTACGCCTCCGGCGGCACCGGCAAGTTCTTCAAGGTGACGTCGAACGCCCACACGCTGACCGGTGACGGCCAGGCCGCGGTCTACCGCCGCGGTCTGCCGCTGGAGGACATGGAGTTCTTCCAGTTCCACCCGACCGGCATCTGGCGCATGGGCATCCTGCTGACGGAGGGCGCCCGCGGTGAGGGCGGCATCCTCCGCAACAAGGACGGCGAGCGCTTCATGGAGAAGTACGCGCCGGTCATGAAGGACCTGGCGTCCCGCGACGTCGTGTCCCGCTCCATCTACACCGAGATCCGTGAGGGTCGCGGCTGCGGCCCCGAGGGTGACCACGTCTACCTGGACCTCACCCACCTGCCGCCGGAGCAGCTGGACGCGAAGCTCCCGGACATCACCGAGTTCGCGCGCACCTACCTGGGCATCGAGCCGTACACGGACCCGATCCCGATCCAGCCGACGGCGCACTACGCGATGGGCGGCATCCCGACCAACGTCGAGGGTCAGGTCCTGGCGGACAACACCACCGTCGTCCCGGGTCTGTACGCCGCCGGCGAGGTCGCCTGTGTCTCCGTGCACGGCGCCAACCGCCTCGGCACCAACTCGCTGCTGGACATCAACGTGTTCGGCAAGCGGGCCGGCATCTCGGCGGCGGAGTACGCGCAGAAGGCGTCCTTCGTCGAGCTGCCGGAGACCCCCGAGTCCCTCGTTCTGGAGCAGATCGAGCGGCTGCGGACGTCGACGGGCAACGAGCGGGTGGCGGTCCTGCGGCGCGAGCTGCAGGAGACCATGGACGCGAACGTCATGGTGTTCCGCACCGAGCAGACGATCAAGACGGCCGTCGAGAAGATCGCCGAGCTGCGCGAGCGGTACAAGAACGTGGCGATCCAGGACAAGGGCAAGCGGTTCAACACGGACCTGCTGGAGGCCATCGAGCTGGGCAACCTGCTCGACCTGGCCGAGGTCATGGCGGTCTCCGCGCTGGCCCGCAAGGAGTCCCGCGGCGGTCACTACCGCGAGGACTACCCCAACCGCGACGACGTCAACTTCATGCGCCACACCATGGCGTACCGCGAGGTCGGCGCCGACGGGTCCGAAACCGTCCGTCTCGACTACAAGCCGGTCGTCCAGACCCGCTACCAGCCGATGGAGCGTAAGTACTGATGGCTACACCCGTTCTGGACAAGGCCCAGGCGCAGTCCGCGGCCTCCCCGTACATCACCGTCACCTTCCGGATCCGCCGCTTCAACCCGGAGGTCTCGGCGGACGCGACCTGGGAAGACTTCCAGCTGGAGATCGACCCCAAGGAGCGTGTCCTCGACGGTCTGCACAAGATCAAGTGGGATCTGGACGGCACCCTGACGTTCCGTCGCTCCTGCGCGCACGGCATCTGCGGCTCGGACGCCATGCGGATCAACGGCAAGAACCGCCTTGCCTGCAAGACGCTGATCAAGGACATCAACCCCGAGAAGCCGATCACGGTCGAGCCCATAAAGGGCCTCACGGTCCTGAAGGACCTGATCGTGGACATGGACCCGTTCTTCCAGGCGTACCGGGACGTGATGCCCTTCCTGATCACGAAGGACACCAACGAGCCGACGCGTGAGCGTCTGCAGTCCGCCGAGGACCGGGAGCGCTTCGACGACACGACGAAGTGCATCCTGTGCGCGGCGTGCACCTCCTCGTGCCCGGTGTTCTGGAACGACGGCCAGTACTTCGGCCCCGCGGCGATCGTGAACGCCCACCGGTTCATCTTCGACTCGCGTGACGAGGCCGGTGAGCAGCGCCTGGAGATCCTCAACGACCGTGACGGCGTGTGGCGCTGCCGTACGACGTTCAACTGCACGGACGCCTGCCCGCGCGGCATCGAGGTCACCAAGGCGATCCAGGAGGTGAAGCGGGCGCTCATCACGCGCCGCTTCTGACCTCCGTCCCGCCCCGTGTGTGAGGGCCCCGCCCGCGGTACGCACCGCAGGCGGGGCCCTCGCGCGTCCGCGGCCGGCTGAGGACGGTCCGGTAAATGCCGGGGTTCGGGCGTTCGCCGACCTACGCTGACGGCATGTCAGATGACGAGTCGTACGAGCTGCTCGGTTTCGACAACGTGCTGTTGCCCGTCGGGGACCTCGGCGAGGCCGTGGGTTTCTACGAGCGGGCCGGGTTCACGACGGGGTTCCGGATCGACGAGGCCGGGATCGCGTTGCTGAAGGTCGGGGGCGAGACGCCCGGGCTCCTGCTGCGCGAGGAGGAGGAGTTCGGGCACCGGCCGCCGCCGTGGCCGTCCCCGCGGGTGTGGCTGGAGGTGCCGGACGCGCGGGTGGCGGCCGAGTCGCTGACCGCCGCGGGCGTCCCGCTGCTCGACGCCCCCTACCCCGTGGTCACCGGCTGGACGGTCGAGATCGCCGATCCGTGGGGAAACGTCGTCGGGTTCACGGACTACAGCAAACGGCCGGAGCTAGGCCGGATTTCGTGACCCGGAAACCCGTCGGCCGGCCGGTGCCACCATCACCTTGAACGCGTTCAAAAACAGGGCTACAGTCATCCCTGTCAGCGTTTTGAACGCGTTCAAGAAAGGGTGGGGGACATGGACCGCACGGTCGTCGCCTACGTCATCTACCTGGTCGTCAGCATCTCCCTGACCATGTGGGTGGCCCGTACGCTCAGCCGGAACGGGCGGGTCTTCCTGGCCGACGTCCTGCACGGCAACGAGAAGCTCGCCGACGCCGTCAACCACCTCCTGGTGGTCGGCTTCTACCTGGTCAACCTCGGCTTCGTCGCGCTGTACCTGAGCGGCGACGAGACCATCACCGACACGCGCGGCGTCTTCGAGGCACTGTCGACCAAGCTCGGCGTGGTGCTGCTGGTGCTCGGGGTGATGCACCTGTGCAACGTGTACGTGCTCAACCGGATCCGGCGGCGCGGCGTGATGGAGCGGGAGCAGCTGCCGCCGGTCCCGCCCCAGGAGTGGGTCGCCCCGGCGACCGGGGCGTGAGCACCGTGGGGACGGCGGAGGGGGGCCGGGGCGCAAACGCCGCTTCGGTCCCGGCGGGGGGCCGGGACGGGGGCGACGCTTCGGCTCCGGCCGGCCGGGACGGGGGCGGAGCCACGGGCCCGGCCGGCCGGGATGAAGGCGGCGCCTCCGTCCCGCAAAGGGGCCGGGACGGGACCGACGCCTCCGGACCGCCAAGCGGCCGGGACGGGGCCGGCGTCGTCGGAGCGCGGGCGGGGCGCGGTCGTGGGGGTGCTTTCGCCTCGGACGGGGGTCGAGGTGGAAGTGGTGTGGCTGCGGTCGCGGTGGGGGGCCGGGGCGCGGAGCGCGTCCCGGTTCGCCGGCTGACCGTGCTGTACGACGCCGAATGCTCCCTGTGCACCTTCCTGCGGGACTGGCTCGCACGGCAGCGGCAGCTGGTGCCGCTTGACCTGGTGCCCGCCGGCTCCGCCGAGGCCCGGCGGCGCTTTCCCGGGCTCGACCACCGCACGACCCTCGACGACATCACCGTCATCGGCGACGGCGGACAGGTCTACCGGGGCGCCGCCGCCTGGACCGTCACCCTGTGGGCGCTGCGCGAGCACCGCCCGCTCGCCCACCGTCTCAGCACCCCGGCGGGGATGCGGGTCGCCAAGGGGGCCGCGCTGGCCGCCGCGAAGTGGCGTGGCGGCCAGTGGGGCGGACAGGCCTACCAGCGCGCGGAAGGGTGGACGTACGAACCGTCCCTTGGCTGGGTGTACCTCCCCAAGGGGTGCGCGGACGGCGCCTGTCCCACTGACTAGGCTTTCTTCGTGCCCGCGAACAACGACAGCCCGAACGAACGCCCCGGTGCGGGCGGCGGTCCGCCGGCCAAGGCCGAGCAGACCAAGTCCGAGCAGACCCGTGCGCTGATCCTGGAGACCGCGATGCGGCTGTTCCGGGAGCGCGGGTACGACAAGACGACCATGCGGGCGATCGCGCAGGAGGCCGGGGTCTCCGTCGGCAACGCGTACTACTACTTCGCCGGTAAGGAGCACCTGATCCAGGGCTTCTACGACCGGGTCGCCGCCGAGCACCAGGCGGCGGTCCGGGGCGTGCTGGACCAGAAGACCGACCTGGAGTCACGGCTCGCGGGCGTCCTGAAGGCCTGGCTGGACGTGGCGATGCCGTACCACGAGTTCACGGTGCAGTTCTTCAAGAACGCCGCCGACCCGGACAGCCCGCTCAGCCCGTTCTCCCCGGAGTCGGAGCACGCGCGCCAGGAGGCCATCAGCGTCCACAGGGAGGTGCTCTCGGGTTCGAAGACCAAGGTGGCGCCGGAACTCCGCGACATCCTTCCGGAGCTGATGTGGCTCTCCCAGATGGGCCTCGTCCTGTACTGGATCTTCGACCGCACGGAGGGGCGGGAGCGCAGCTACCGCCTGGCGGAACGCGGCGCCCGCCTCACCGCCCGGGGCGTCTCCCTGGCCCGCTTCCGGGTGCTCCGGCCGCTGGTGCTGGAGGTGCACGAGCTGTTCACGGACTTCCTGCCCGGGATGACCAAGGTGCTGCCGGATCCGGGGGGCAAGGGCCGGGCAGGGTGATCCACGATCGGGTGAAGCCTCTTGATCGGGACGTTCGGATCCTCACCGGCCTACGATGATGCTCTCGACACCAGCCCCTAGGAGGCACGCGATGTCCGCCGCATCCGTCGAGCAGCCCTTCGACGACGACGAGCCGTTCTCGCTCACGGCCATCGCCGACGAGATCATGGAGCGCCATCCGGGCTACCGCGTCGAGATCATCGGAGGCCACCTCCTCGTGACCCCATCACCGGATGCCCCGCACGCCCGTGCTCTGACCAAGCTGATGCGGCCCTTCATCGCCGCAGGGCTGGACGACGGCGAGACCGAGGTTCTCCAGAACGTCGGTCTCTGGCTGCCCACCGGGACCGAGGACTACGCCATCCCCGATCTCGTGGTGGTGGATTCCGACATCGATGATCACTTCGTCGAGAACAACGCCTACGATTCGGTCTGCTTCCGCCTCGTCCTGGAGGTCACGTCCAGCAACTGGAAGGACGACCTGAGGACCAAGCCCGGCGCCTACGCCCAGGCCAAGATCCCCGTCTACCTCGTCGTCGACCGCAAGCATCAGCGGCTCCACGTCCTCACGGAGCCGACCGGGAGCGAGTACGCGAACCACCGCGTGCACGCTCCCGGCGAGACGATCACCTTGCCCGAGACGATCGGCGCCGAGGTCACCCTCGACGTGGAGCAGATCATCAAGGCCGGGCAGCGGAAGGCTAACTGACGGCGTCCACCTCCCCCTCCGCCAGCTCCACGTCGTGCACCAACGGCCCCTCACCGACCGCCACATGACCCGCGCGTGAGTGGTGCGTCGCCGCCGTCACCGCCAGCAGGTACGTCCCCGGCCCCGGCACCGCCACGATGTACGAACCGTCCGCCAGCGACGTCACCCGGTCCAGCTGACGTCCGCCGCGCGACAGCAGTGTCACCACCGCTTCCGGCACGGGCTCGCCGTCCGCCGTGCGGATGAAGCCG
>NZ_JBFBJT010000037.1:0-54659 GCF_040686175.1 Streptomyces sp. NPDC086077
GCTCGCGGCCACCAGGCCGGGCAGCAGATGGCCCTGTTCGGGGAGGACGGGCTCCTCCACGAACAGAGGGTGCAGAGGCGCGAGTTCGGTCAGCACGCGACGGGCGCCGGCCGCGGTGAAGCGGCCGTGGAAGTCGACCGCGACGTCACGGTCGGGGCCGAGCGCCTCGCGGGCGGCGGCGACACGGGCGACGACCGCGGCCGTCTCGGCGACGGTGGTGACCGGCGCCGTGGCTCCGGCCGCGTTCATCTTCACCGCGGTGAAGCCCGCCTCGGCCTGGGCCGCCGCCTGCTCGGTGATCTGGGCGGGTTCGTCGCCGCCGATCCAGGCGTAGACCCGGACCCGGTCGCGCACCGGCCCGCCGAGGAGGGCGTGCACGGGGGCGCCGTACGTCTTCCCGGCGATGTCCCACAAGGCCTGGTCAAGCCCTGCGACGGCGCTGGAGAGGACGGGGCCGCCGCGGTAGAAGCCGCCCTTGGTCAGCACCTGCCAGTGGTCCTGGATGCGCAGGGGGTCCTGCCCGACGAGGTATTCGGCCAGGACGTCGACGGCGGCCCGGACGACCTCGGCGCGTCCTTCCACGACGGGTTCGCCCCAGCCGACCACGCCCTCGTCGGTCTCGACGCGGCAGAACAGCCAGCGCGGCGGGACGAGGAAGGTCTCGATACGGGTGATCTTCACTGAGGGCGGGCGCCTTCCGTCTTGTCCTGCGTCTCGTCGTCGGTGGTGCCGACCCGGTCCAGATCGCGGCCCGCCTGGTCGAGCAGGGCGCGCATCGCGGCCTCGGCGGCGCGCGGGTCACGGTCGCGGACGGCGTCCAGTACGGCGCGGTGCGCCGGGACCGGGTCCCCGCTGTGCGGCGAGCTGTGCACGATGCGGTCGCGGTGGGCCAGGCCGGACTCGATCACCATCTCCATGCGTTCGAGAAGCTCGTTGTGGGTGGCGGCGAGCAGGGCGCGGTGGAAGGCGAGGTCGGCGTCGACGGCGTGGGCGGCGTCGGAGTCCTCCTCCTCCATGGCCGCCAGCGCGCCGTCCAGGGCGGCCAGGTCGGCATCGGTGCGGCGCTCGGCGGCCAGGCGCACGGCGGCCGGTTCGATGATGGCGCGCACCTCGGCGAGGTTGCGCAGCAGGAACTGGTCGGCTTCGGTGGTGCGGCCGCCCTCGAACTGCCAGCGCAGCACGTCGGCGTCGAGCAGGTTCCACTCGGCGCGGGGGCGGACGAAGGTACCGCGCCGCTGGCGGGCGTCGACCATCCCCTTGGCGGCCAGCACCTTCAGCGACTCGCGCAGGGCGGTCAGGCTCACGTCCAACTCGCTCTGGAGCGCCACCAGGTCCAGCGTGCTGCCCTCGGGGATCTCACCGCCGAGGATGCGGCGGGCGAGCACTTCCACGGTCTGGCCATGCACGCCGCGGCGGGCATAGGGCGTCATCGTCTACAGCCTTTCTGCTGTGGGGGGCGCGGGAGAGGAGCTCGTGAGGAGGCACGGGATCATGCGGAGGCCTTCACGACGCTCCAGCCGCCGTCCACCACGAGCGACGTCCCGGTGATGTACGAGGCCTCGTCGGCGCCGAGGAAGGCGATGGCCGCGGCCACCTCCTCGGGGGTGCCGAAGCGGCGGGCGGCCGTCTCGGCGACACTGCGCTCCCGGTCCTCGGGCGTCACCCTGTCCCAGGCGGCGGTCAGGATCGGACCCGGTACCACGGCGTTGACGCGCACCTCCGGCCCGTACTCGACGGCCAACTGGCCGCACAGGGACAGCAGGGCGCCCTTGGTGGCGGCGTAGGCGGGATGGCCGGGGATGCCCCGGTGCGCGTGGACGGACGAGGTCAGCACCACGGCCCCCCTGCGGTCCCGCAGGTCGGGCAGCATCGCCCGGACGCCGAGGAAGCTGCCGGTGAGGTTGACGGCGAGCTGCCGCTGCCACGAGGTGAGGGACATGGCGTGCGCCGGTGTCACCTCGACCGTGTAGGCGTTGCTGACGAGGAGGCCTACGGGACCGAAGTCGTGCGCGGCGGCGGCTATCCGCGTCCAGTCGTCCTCCGCGGAGACGTCGGCCGGTACGAACCGGGCCCGGCCGCCGGCCTCGGCGATACGCTCGGCGACGGCCTCGCCCTGCTCCTCGGCGATGTCGGCGAGCACGACCGCCGCGCCCTCCTCGGCGAGGCGTGCGGCCGTGGCGGCTCCGATCCCGGAGGCCGCCCCGGTGATCACGGCCGTACGCCCGGTGAAGCGGGCACCGGGCCGTGGTGCGGGCTGGTCCGTCATGGGGCTGGACTCCTTCGCGGGCGCGGAACGACTGGTCGGTCGTCCTGGAAACATATGTCGTAAGGGCTCACAGCCGGGTCAGCACCACCAGCTCGGCATCGTGGGCGGCGCTCCAGGCGAAGGGCAGCCCATGGTGCAGCAGATGAGCTCCGCTGTACGTCCGTTCCGCCGCGGCGTCCCGGTAGCGCGCCGTCGGCTGGAGCCCTCGCAGCCGCAGCCGCGCGGGGCGACCGGGCACGAGGGGAGCCCCGTCGAGACGTCCCGTGCTGAGCGCGGCGACGACCGTGCGGCCCGCCTCTGGAGCGTCGTACTGCACCCCGAAGGTGGGGTCCGCCGGGCTGCCCAGGAGGTGGACCTCGCCTCGGTGGACGACGTCCCGTACGTCCTTGTACCGGGCGATCCACCGGGCGGCCTCGGCACGCTGTTCCGGCGTCCAGGCGCGCAGGTCGGCGCCGATGCCGAGGACGCCGCACATGGCGTTGACGAAGCGGAAGGCGAGGCTGCGCGGGCGCGGGTCGAAGACGCCGGGGGCGTCGGTGACCCAGGAACTCATGACGTGCGGGGCGTGGGCGTGCAGGAAGCCGTGCTGGATCGCCAGCCGGTCCAGCGGGGCGGTGTTGTCGCTGGGCCAGACGACATCGGTGCGCGCGATCGTGGCGTGCTCGATGCGGCCACCGCCGCCGGCGCAGCCCTCGACGGTGACGTCGGGGTGGGCGGCGCGCAGATGGTCCAGGACCCGGAGATATCCCGCGACGTGCCGGGCGTCCAGATCGAGGTGGTCGGCGTGTCCGGTGCCGGGACGGCCGCGCTCGGTGGGCGGCCGGTTCATGTCCCACTTGAGGTAGCTGACGGGGTGCTCGGTGAGCAGCCGGTCGAGCGTCGCGATCACGAAGTCCTGGACGTCCGCGCGGCCGAGGTCGAGCAGGAGCTGGTTGCGGACCAGCCGGGCCGGGCGGTCGTCGATCCGGTACACCCACTCGGGATGTTCGGCGTACAGACGGCTGGCCGGGCTGACGGCCTCGGGCTCGACCCACAGGCCAAAGTCCAGCCCCAGCGCCCGGACGTCGTCGACGAACCGGCCGAAGCCGTGCGGGAACGCGGCCGGGTCCGGGTACCAGTCGCCCAGGCCGCCCGTGTCGTCGCCGCGGCCGGTGAACCAGCCGTCGTCCACGACGAACAGCTCGGCCCCGATGTCGGCGGCGACCTTGGCCAGCTCCAGCTGCTCTGCCGCGTCGACGTCGAACCCGGTGGCTTCCCAGGAGTTGTAGAGGACCTTGCGGGGACGGTCGAGGCGCTCGCCGGTGAGGTGGCGTTCGTAGCGGTGCCAGACGCGGGCGAGTCCGTCGAGTCCGTCGGGGCTGAAGGCGCAGGCGAGCCGCGGGGTGGCGAGGGTCTCGCCGGGGGCCAGGAACACGGCGCCCTCGTGCGGGACCCGCCCGGCGCGGACACGGACGGCGCCGCCCGGCTCGGCCTCCGCGGTCATGTGCCAGTTGCCCGGCCACTGAAGGGCGAGGCCGTAGGCCGCCTCCGCCGTTCCGTCCTGCACCGCGAGCCAGGGCGCGTAGGCGTGTCCGGGGACGCCCTGGACGCTGCCCATGGCGAAGGTGCCCCTCGGCAGGTCGAGTTGGGTGCGCTGGAACTCCTGCGACCACTGGCCGGTGAGATACGTCAGCCGTGCGGTGCCGGTGACGGGGATGTTCACCCCGGCCGAGTCGACCCGTTCCAGGCGCAGTTCCTCGTCGCCGGTGCAGGTCAGTTCGGTCCAGCGCAGGACCACGTCCGTCCCGGGCACGGACTCGTAGCACAGGACGGTGCGCAGGCCCAGGACGTCGTCGGCGAAGGCGAGGCGCAGGGTCCCGTCCCCTTCCTCCGCCGACGCGAACTCCCACCACACGCCGCGTTCCGCGCCCGGACGTGAGGCCACGAGGTCGGCGCCGGTGAACGGGCGCAGGCCGTGGGGGACGTACTCGGCCGGCGCGGCGTCCGCGGGCGTGATGAAGTGCGTGCGGTGCGACCAGTCGAGGGCGGAGGGGCCGTCCTCGACGCCGAGGGGGCCCCAGGCGTCGAGTTCTGCCCACGGGCCGTCGGGGGAGAGGCGGACCGTGTAGCCGGTGTTCTCCGTGCGCAGGGTCCAGCGCCGGGTGTCTGTCACTTCACCGCTCCCAGATTGAGGCCGGCCACGAAGTGCCGCTGGAACCGCAGGAAAACCGCCACGGTGGGCGCGGCCGCGATGACCGAACCGGCGGCGATCACGTTCCACATCGACACGTACTGTCCCTGGAGCCCGATCAGTGCCGCCGTGATCGGCATCTTGGTGTCGCTGCGCAGCACGGTGATCGCCCACAGCAGGTCGTTGAAGATCCACGTGAACGACAGCGCGCTCAGCGCGGCCAGCGCGGGGCGTGTCAGGGGCAGGATGATGCGCCAGAAGATCTGCCAGGGACCCGCGCCGTCGACGACCGCCGCCTGCTGGATCTCGGGCGGTATGCCACGCATGAAGCCGTGCAGGACGAAGACGTAGAAGCCGACGCCGAACCCGATCTGCACCCCGATGAGGGCGGGCAGGGTGTCGTAGACCCCCAACAGCTCGCTGAGCTTCGATACCGGGATGAGCAGGATCTGCGGCGGGAGGAGGTTGCCGGCGAGCATGAGCAGCAACAGCGAACGCCGGAAGGGCAGTTCGTAGCGGCTGAGGCCGAACGCGGCCATCGCGGCCAGGGCCAGCGTCACCAGGACGCAGGGCACGGAGACCACCAGGCTGTTGATCAGGGCGCGCTGCTGGCCGCCGTCGACCCAGGCCTGACCGTAGTTGGCGAGGGTGAAGGAACGGGGCCAGCTGCCCAGGCCGTGCGCGGCGATGTCGTCGAAGGAACGCAGGCTGGTCACCAGGACGAGCGCGATGGGCAGCAGCCACAGGACGGCCAGTGAACCGGCCCCCAGGTGGAACGCCGCGGTCGCGGCTCGTTGCTTGCGGCGCGGTGCCGCGGAGAAGAGGGCCATCAGTCGGCCTCCCGGAACGCGCGGACGAGGTAGGAGCAGATGACGCCGAAGGCCAGGACGAAGATGACGACGGCCAGGGCGGAGCCGTAGCCCAGGCGCAGGGACTGGAAGGCGGTCGAGTACATGTAGGTGCTCAGCAGCTCGGACGAGTGGTAGGGGCCGCCGCGGGTCAGTGCCCACACGACGTCGAAGGAGCGCAGGGAGTCGATGATGATGACGGACAGGACGACGGCGTTGACGCCACGCAGTTGAGGCAGGGTGACATGGCGGAAGCGCTGCCAGGCCGAGGCGCCGTCGACCTTCGCCGCCTCGTAGAGGGCCGGGTCGATGCCCTTCAGGCCGGCCAGGTACAGGACCATGACGTAGCCGATCTGCCGCCACAGCGCGGGCACGATCACCGCGTACAGGGCGGTGTCCTGGTCGGCGAGCCAGGCGTGGCGCAGGCTGCCGAGGCCGACGGATTCCAGGAGCTGGTTCAGGACGCCGTCGGGCTGGTAGATCGCCTGCCACACCAGTGCGGTGGCGACCAGGGAGAAGACGACGGGCAGGAACAGGGCGGCGCGGTAGAAGCCGACGCCGCGCCGCTCCTGTTGGAGCAGCAGCGCGGTGGCCAGGCCGAGCAGTGCGGACAGGCCGCCGAACAGCACCAGCCACAGCACGGTGTTGCCGGCCGCGCCGAGGAAGACCTCGTCGCCCGCCATCTCCTGGAAGTTGTCCAGTCCGACGAACTGCGGGGTGGAGACGCCGTCCCAGCGGGTGAGGGAGAGGTAGAAGCCCTGAAGGGCCGGCCAGAACACCCACAGCGCCTCCGCCAGCAGCGGGACGAGGACGAAGACGAGCACCAGCGGAGGGGTACGGCGGGGGCCCCGGCCCCGCCCGGCACGGTGCGGCTGCCGGGCCGGGGCCTTGCGTTCCGGGGCGGTCAGGACGGCCACGTCAGCCCCGCCAGATCTTCTCGGCGTCGCGCTGCCAGTCGGTGAGGATGCCGCCGACGGACTTGGGCTCGGCCAGGAACTTGGTCAGCGCGACGTCGGCCGTGGGCTGGAGGGCGTCGCTGGAGTCCCGGTTGAAGAACTGGGTGATCTCGGTGGCCTCCGCCACGTGGGCGCGGCCCTTCTTCACCAGGGCGGTGCCGGCGTCCTTCGCGTCCGGGTGGGTCGGCAGCGCGGTGCCCGACGATCCCTTGATGTAGATCTCCTGGGCCTCGGCGGTGGCGAGGTAGCGCAGCAGGTCGACGACCTGGTCGCCGCGGCCCGTGCGGGCGCTGGCGAAGTAGCCGTCGGTGGGGGCCTCCTCGGCCAGCGGGACCTTCGGGTCGATGACGGGGAACCGGAAGAAATCGATGTCGTCGAGGGCTTCCTTGGGCGCGGCGTCGGCGAAGAAGGTGCCGATCAGCATCATGCCGCTACGTCCGTTGAGCAGGGAGGTCGTGGCGTCCTGGAAGGCGACGGCGGTGCCGTTCGGATCGAAGTACGGGTGCACCTCCTGCCAGCGGTCGAAGACCCTGCGGACCTCGGGGTCGTCGAAGCGGTGCTCACCGGCGAGCAGCTTGCGGTGGTAGTCGGCGCCGTTGATCCGGATGTTGAGGTAGTCGAACCAGGCCGAGGCCACCCAGGGCGTGTTGCCGCCCGCGCCGAGCCCGATGGGGTCGACGCCCTTGCTCTTGAGCTTGTCGCACAGGTCGAGGAAGTCGTCCCAGCTCTGCGGCTCGCTCACGCCCCACTTGGCGAAGTGGGACTTCCGGTAGAACATGCCCCACCAGTAGTAGGTGGTGGGCACGAACACCTTCTTGCCGGAGCTCGCCGTGCACAGGCTGTTCAGGGCCTTGGAGTACTTCTTCAGGTCCGGTGAATCCCAGACCTCGCCGAGGTCGAGCAGCAGGTCCTTCTTGGCGTACGCTTCCGCGACCGAGCCGGGGTACCAGGTGTACACGTCCGGCGGGTTGGCGGAGGTGAGGTACGTCGGCAGCTGGGTGCGGAAGGTCTCCGCGGCGACGGTGTTGAGGCTGGCGCGCCCGGACCCCTTTTTCCCGTACGCGGCGACGAGGTCCTCCATCGCGTCCTTGGCCTGCGGGGCGGAGAGGTTGGACTGGAGGGTCACCGCGCCTTCGGAGGAGGAGCTCTTGCCCGAGGAGGTGGAGGTGACGCAGCCGCTGAGCAGCGCCGTCGTCCCGGCGGCGCCGAGGCCGGCCAGGAACCGGCGTCGGCTGGTCTGGAGGTTGGTCATGGAGAACTCCTTGCGGATCCGCGTGAGTCGGACTTCGGCCGTCAGGGGGCCCGGCCCCTCTCGCGCTGATCCAGGTTCGCGTGGCACTCCCGCCACGTCAAGAATAATTACTAATTTATTTGAAGTGGGTCCGGTGGGCGTGGCCGTCGACTCGGCGGGAGGTCACGTCGGCCGCGCCACCCTGCCGGGCGCCGTCAGGGGGTCGGCGGCGTCACGGCGAAGACTGTGGCGCGCGGCCGGAACCCTGTCAATATTAATTCCTAATTTAATGGAAAGTGGAGCCGGGGCGGTGCCGGAGGGTTGACAGAAGTCCCCGCGCGCCAGAGCCTTTTGCCCCACGCACGCCTGTCGAAGGCGCCCCGCCGCCCTCACTTGACGGGGCATCACGCGGGGCCGCCCACGACCTTCGCGGCCGGGCGGCCCGCGTCCACCCGGCCGCCGCACCCTCGGCGTCCAGCGTCCACCAGGGTCATGGACGCGTCGGTCACCCTGGGGCGATCAGCTGCGGGACCGCCGTCCTGACTTCGCGGTCCTCACGGCCTCCTCGGCCTGGCCGCGCGCGACGTCCCGGTCCGCCGAGGAGGCCACTGCCACCAGGGGCGTGGCGGGCGGCTTGCGGACGAGTGATGTGGACGCGGTGGCCAGCAGTGCTAGCCCGATGACCCCGGCGCCGTAGATCGTCGTCGTGGTGGTCAGGCCGAGCGACGGTACCGCGAGTCCCGCGAGCACGGCCGGCACGCTCAGGGCCAGGTAGCTGACGACGTAGACCGCGGCGATCAGCTTCGCCCGGTCCTTGGGGCCGGCCAGTGTCGCGAGCGAGCGGAAAGCGCTGAGGAAGGTGCTGCCGAAGCCTGCGCCGGCCAGGGCGGTGGCGAAGAAGAACAAGGGCGTCGACGACGCGGCGAGGGCGAGCAGGGTGAGAGCGGTCCCGATGGCGAGCGCCACGGACCCGGCGGCGATCACCCGCCGCGGCGCCGCGCCGCGCACCACCAGGGAGGCGGCGGCCCCCGCGCCGAAGAGGGTCGTCACCACCAGGCCGCCGACCAGATGGTTGTCCACGTGCAGGCCCTCCGTGGTCAGCGACGGGCCCAGCGCGAGGTAGAGGCCGCCCAGCGCCCAGGTGGCGATCAGAGCGGGCACCGCCGCCAGGAAGGTTCCGCGGGCCTCGGGCGGCACGGACACCCGCGGCCGCAGCGAGGCCCAGGCGCCCGGGCGGGGCGTGACCGGCTCGGGCAGCAGGAACACCGCCGCGGCGAGCAGCACGAAGAGCGCGGTGAACAGGGCGAAGACCAGCGCGGTCGGAGCGGGGGCGTACTGCACCAGCAGCCCGGTGCCCAGCGCCCCGGCGGCCAGGCCGGAGGCGGGGGCGAGGCTGTTCAGCAGCGGGCCCAGTGTCGAGGTGGGCGACGGCTGGAGATCCAGCAGCCCGGCGCTGAGGGCGCCGGTCGCGGCGCCGGTCGCGAGGCCTTGCAGGGTCCGCGCGATCAGCAACGGCCCGACACCGTCGGCGGTGAGGAACACGACCATGGACGCCGCCTCCGCGACCAGCGCGGCGGCGAGCACGGGCCGCCTGCCGACGTGGTCGGAGAGCCCGCCGACGGTCAGCAGCGCGACCAGCAGGGCGACGACGTAGATCGCGAAGATCGCGGTGAGCACGGTCGGCGAGAAGCCCCATCGCTCCTGGTAGACGACGTAGAGCGGGGAAGGGGCGGCGGACGCGGCCAGAATCGACAGCAGGGTGACGGCCAGCAGCCAGAAGCCGACCTGGCGCGGCATCCGCCTCGCGGGGAGCTTGGAGTACACGTGGGTCTCTCCTCGGAGGGGCGCGTGGGAATGTAATGGGCAAATATTCTTAGTGGCTTACGCCCTAACGCGCACGGCCGCCGATGTAATCCCCTTTTGGGATAGACCCTGTGCGTTACGGTGGTGAGGTGACCAGAGGCCGAGGTTCGCAGCCCGCTCGGCAGGTCCCCGCCGCGGCCGAGGCGGTCGTGGACCTGCTGAATTCCCGCTCGCACCGGACCGCGCACCCCCTACCGGACGTGCTCAGGACTCCGGAGACGGCGGGCGCCGTCCTGCGCCCGTTCGGTCAGCCCGGCGCCGATCCGCCGTCACCGGAGCGCATCGCGGAGGTCCGCGCGCTGCGCGAGATCCTGCTGCGCCTTGTCACCGCGCAGGACCCCGCGGAGGCGGCGGACGGCTGGGCGGACCTCACCGACCGCGCCGCCTCGGTGACGCTGCGGCAGGACTTCTCGGCCCCCGGGGCGGTACGGATGCGTCAGGTGGCCGGTGACCCCGTGGTCGGCGGCATCTCCCTCGCGGTGGCTGAGCTCGTCGAAGACGGCACCTGGCCGCGCATCCGCGTCTGCGCGAACGAACGCTGCGGCGACGCCTTCTACGACACCACCCGTAGCCGCACCCAGCGGTGGCACTCCTACGAAATCTGCGGCAACAGGAACAACGTGGCCGCCTATCGAGCGCGCAGGAAGGCCGGCCGCGAGGCCTGACGCCGGAGGCTGCCACAGCGGCAGTACGGAGCAGGTCGGGCACCGTCGGCCTGGCGCCGCGAGGGTTGACTCACGGGCTGGCCACCTGCGCCGAGACCGTACCCGAACTCGCTTCCCGTACAAACGCACATGCCATGTCGGCTGAGACAGAATGCGGCTCATGCGAAGCGACAGGGGACTTTCGCCTCGCATATGCGTCAGTATCATCGGCGTAGGCGCACCTACCGACCGTGGCTGAGTGCGTCAGGACCAGAGGGAGTGGACCCGTGATGACCCGTTCCGTGCGCCGGACCCGGCGGGTGCTGCAGGTGACCGGCGCAGGTGCCGCCGCCCTGCTGGCCCTGAGTGCCTGCTCGTCCTCCGGCGACTCCGCGTCGGCCACGTCGGGCTCCTCCCCGTCGGCCGACGCCTCCGGCAAGGTGTCCGGAGAGGTGACCGTGTTCGCCGCCGCCTCGTTGAAGGAGAGCTTCACGACGCTGGGCAAGGAGTTCGAGAAGCAGCATCCGGGCACGAAGGTGACGTTCAGCTTCGGCGGCAGCGACGCGCTGGCCGCGAGCATCACCGGCGGCGCCCCCGCCGACGTGTTCGCCTCGGCCAGCCCGAGGACGATGAAGATCGTCACGGACGCGGGGGACGCCTCCGGTACGCCCACCACCTTCGTCCGCAACCAGCTGGAGATCGCCACCCTGCCGGGCAACCCGGACAAGATCTCCTCCCTCGAAGACCTCACCGACCCGAAGCTGAAGGTCGTGCTGTGCGACGAGGCGGTGCCGTGCGGCTCCGCCGCGCAAAAGGTCCTGGACGCGAGCAAGTTGAAGCTCACGCCGGTGTCCTACGAGGAGGACGTCAAGTCCGCCCTCAACAAGGTGGTGCTCAAGGAGGCCGACGCGGCGGTCGTGTACAGGACCGATGTGCGTGCGGCGGGTGACAAGGTGGAGGGCGTGGACTTCCCCGAATCGGCCGACGCCGTCAACGACTACCCGATCACGCTGCTGAAGAGCTCGCAGAACACCGAGGCCGCCGAGGCGTTCATCGAGCTGGTGCAGTCCGCCGAGGGCCAGAAGGTCCTGAACGAGGCCGGGTTCCTCAAGCCGTGACCGGTTCCTCCCCGGGCAAGGCCGACGCCGCGGACGCCCAGACCGGTGGGCCGCGGCGCCGTCGCGCCCGCGCCGGCCGGGGCGCGCCGTTGCCCCTCCTGCTGCCCGCGCTGATCGGCCTGGCGTTCCTTGCCCTGCCGCTCCTCGCCCTGCTGATCAGGGCCCCCTGGGGGAGCATGCCGGACCTGCTCACCAGCCCCGAGGTGTGGCAGGCCCTCCAGCTGTCCCTGGTCTGCGCGACCGCGGCGACCGCGGTGAGCCTGGTGATCGGGGTGCCACTGGCCTGGCTGCTGGCCCGGGTCGAGTTCCCGGGACGTGGGCTGGTCCGCGCCCTGGTGACACTGCCGCTCGTCCTGCCCCCCGTGGTGGGCGGCGTCGCGCTGCTGATGGCGCTCGGCCGCAACGGGGTCGTGGGACGGTGGCTGGACGACTGGTTCGGGCTCACGCTGCCGTTCACCACCGCAGGGGTCGTGGTCGCCGAGGCGTTCGTCGCGATGCCCTTCCTCGTCATCAGCGTGGAGGGCACCCTGCGCGCCGCCGACCCGCGTTACGAGGAGGCCGCCACGACACTGGGTGCCTCCCGCTTCACGGCGTTCCGCCGCGTCACCCTGCCCCTGATCGCCCCCGGCATCGCGGCGGGCGCCGTGCTCGCCTGGGCCAGGGCACTCGGCGAGTTCGGCGCGACCATCACCTTCGCCGGCAACTTCCCCGGCCGTACCCAGACCATGCCGCTGGCCGTCTACCTCGCGCTCCAGAGCGACCCGGAGGCGGCCATCGCCCTCAGCCTGGTCCTGCTCGCCGTGTCGATCGCGGTGCTGGCGGGACTGCGTGACCGCTGGATGACGGCCTCATGACCGACACCGAGAAGACCACCTCGCACGCCGCCGCCGACGCCGCGGCCCCTGCCGGTACGGGTCTCGACGCCCGGCTCGTGGTCGAGCGCGGCGCCTTCCGGCTCGACGTGGCGCTGACCGCGGCGCCCGGTGACGTGGTCGCGCTCCTCGGTCCCAACGGTGCCGGGAAGACGACCGCGCTGCGCGCACTCGCCGGCCTCGTCCCGCTCACCGGCGGCCATCTCCGGCTGGACGGCGCCGAGTTGGACCGTACGCCGCCCGAGTCCCGTCCGGTCGGGGTCGTCTTCCAGGACTACCTGCTCTTCCCCCACCTCACCGCGCTCGACAACGTGGCCTTCGGGCCGCGCTGCCAGGGCGCCACCAAGGCGGAGGCCCGCGCGCAGGCCGCCGTTCTGCTGGACCGTATGGGCCTGGCCGCGCACGCGTCCATCAAGCCCCGCCGTCTCTCCGGCGGCCAGGCCCAGCGCGTCGCGCTCGCCCGTGCCCTGGCCACGCAGCCGCGCCTGCTGCTGCTGGACGAGCCGCTCGCCGCCCTCGACGCCCGCACCCGCCTCGACGTCCGCGCCCAACTCCGCCGCCATCTGGCCGGCTTCGAGGCGGTCGCCGTACTGGTCACGCACGACCCGCTGGACGCGATGGTCCTGGCCGACCACCTCGTCGTCGTCGAGAACGGCCACGTCGTCCAGGAGGGCACCCCGGCGGACATCGCCCGTCATCCGCGCACCGACTACATCGCCCACCTGGTGGGCCTCAACCTCTACCGGGGGCAGGCAGAAGGGCACGCGGTCCAGGTCGACGACGGACCCGCGATCACCACGACCGAGGAGCTCACCGGCCCGGTCTTCGTCGCTTTCCCGCCCAGCGCGGTCACCCTGCACCGGGAACGTCCCGCCGGTTCCAGCGCCCGCAACCTCTGGCGTTGCGAGGTCGCCGGCCTGGAGACCCACGGCGACCAGATCCGGGCCGCCCTCACCGGCGAACTGCCTCTCGCCGCCGACCTCACCACCGTCGCCGCCGCCGAACTGGAGCTCCGCCCCGGCGGCGCGGTCTGGGCGACGGTGAAGGCAACGCAGACGCACGCGTACCCCGCCTGAGCAGTCCGGCACGATCACCGGCCGCCCCATGAAAGGGGCAGCCGGCTGTCGGCATGCCCTCGCGCGGACCGACTTCGCACGGACCGACTTGGCACGGACCGTCCTTCCGGCCGCCGGCCCTGGGCAGGTGCGGGCCTTGCGGGGGTCGGTTGACTGATCGGAGTGATCCGCACCCGCTCTGACACTCCTTTGTCGAGCAATTACGAAATTGGCGCGATATCTTGCGTTCACTTGTCGGGGGTGGTTGAGTGTGGCCCGCCCCACAACGCATCAGCCGTCCGGTGGTGGGGCGACCTCCACGTTCATGCCCGAAGGGGTCCACCATGAGAAGTGCCCGGTTCCGCCGTACCCGCCGCGCCGGCGCGGTCGCCCTCGTCTCCGCCCTCACGCTGACCGCCCTCGCCGCCTGCGGCACGAGCAGCAGCGACAACAACGACGGCGGTTCCGAGGGGAGCGGTTCGTCCGATCCGTCCACCCCGCTGGACCCGAAGACGAAGGTGACGATCACCATCGACTGCATGCCTCCGGCGGCGAAGGCGGCGGAACTCAAGGAGTGGAAGGAGGACGTCGCCGAGTTCAACAAGACCTATCCGAACGTCACCATCGAGGGCCGCTCCACCCCCGGCCAGTGCCTGGAGCCGCCGCGTTTCACGGCCATGCTCAAGGCCAAGTCCCAGCCGGACGTGTTCTACACCTACTTCACCGACCTGGCGCAGGTGCTCGACAACGACGGCGCCGCCGACATCACCGCGTACGTCAACGACAAGTCCGTGCCGGCGCTGAAGGACATCGACCCGAACGTCCTCGGCTCGCTCAAGCACGACGGCAAGCTCTACGGACTGCCCACCAGCAACTACACGATGGGCCTGCTGATCAACCGCAAGCTCTTCGAGCAGGCCGGCCTCGACCCCGACAGCCCGCCGCGCACCTGGGAGGAGGTCCGCGCCGCGGCCAAGAAGATCGCCGGCCTCGGCAAGGGCACGGCCGGCTTCGGCGAGTACAGCGCGGGCAACACGGGCGGCTGGCACTTCACCGCGCAGATGTACAGCCTCGGCGGTGACATCGTGGACGCGAGCGGCAAGAAGGCCGCCTTCAACAACGAACTGGGCAAGCAGGTCGCCGAGAACCTCCACGCCATGCGGTGGGAGGACGACAGCATGGGCAAGACCCAGCTGCTGAAGTGGGGTGACCTCCAGAAGCAGATCGCGACCGACAAGCTCGGCATGTTCCTCGCCGCCCCCGACGACATCGCGTACATGGTCCAGCAACTCGGCGCGAAGTACGAGAACTTCGGCATGGGCCCGATACCCGGCGGCAAGAACACCCTGGCCGGCGGCAACAACTACATGATCAAGCAGGGCATCTCCGGCGACAAGATCAAGGCCGCCGTCGCCTGGCTCAACTTCAAGAACCTCACCGTCGGCAAGGGCCAGTTCGACTGGGCGCGCGCCAAGGCGGACGGCCTGCCGGTCGGTGTCCCGCAGCCCAACTTCTGGCTGAACGAGTCCAAGGCCAAGGACGACGCCGCCCGCGCCGAGCACGCCACCATGCCGGTCGCCAACTTCAAGACGTTCATGGACAACCCCGTCGCGGGCAAGGCCGAGCCGCCGAAGGCGCAGGAGATCTACAAGGTCCTCGACAACGTGATGTCCGGCATCCTCACCAACAAGGACGCCGACGTCGACGAGCTCCTCTCCACCGCCGAGGCGCAGGTCAACCAGGTCCTGGCCAACCAGTGACATGACCGGGCGGGCCGGCCCACCGCGGCCGCCCCGCCCGGCGGCGGCAGCCCCGGCAGCAGACAGGCAAGTTCAGTACCGAGGAGCGACGATGTCGGCCCCCAGCCTGACCCCGAGCAAGGCGAGACCTCCCCGCCACTCCACGCCGCGTGAGGCGGGTCCCGTACCGCCAGGTGGCCGGTTCGCCAAGAGCCTGCGGCGCAATCTCACAGCACACGGCTTCCTCATCGGAGCCGTCGTCTGCTTCGCGGTGTTCTCGTGGTATCCCATGGTCAGGGAGTTCCTGCTGGCCTTCCAGAAGACCGAGGGCGGACGGACGACCTGGGTCGGACTGGAGAACCTCACCACCGTCTTCAACGACCCGGCCTTCTGGCAGGCGTGGCGCAACACGCTCCTGTTCACCGTGCTGGCGCTGATCCTCGGCTTCGCGGTCCCGTTCGTCGTGGCGATCGTCATCAACGAGTTCCACCACGGACAGGGCTACCTCCGGCTGCTGGTCTACCTGCCGGTGATGCTCCCGCCGGTCGCGTCCGTCCTGCTCTTCAAGTACCTCTACGACCCCGGATACGGACTCCTCAACGAGCTGCTGAGCTTCCTGCACCTGCCCCAGCAGCAGTGGCTCCAGGACCCGGACCTGTCCATGCTCTCCGTCGTCATCGCCTCGACCTGGATGAACATGGGCGGCGCCGCACTCGTCTACCTCGCCGCCCTGCAGGGCATTCCCGGCGAGCTGTACGAGGCGGCCGAACTCGACGGCGCGGGCCTCTTCCGCAAGATCTGGCACGTCACCATCCCGCAGACGCGCCTCATCCTCTCCCTGATGCTGCTGATGCAGATCATCGCGACGATGCAGGTCTTCGTCGAGCCGTTCCTGCTCACCGGCGGCGCCGGCCCGGAGGGGTCCACGACCACGGTCGTCTACCTCATCTACCAGTACGCCTTCAACTTCAACAACTACGGTGCCGCGGCCGCGCTCGGCCTGCTCCTGCTCGTACTGCTCGCCGGTTTCTCGGCGGCGTACGTGAAGCTCAGCCGCGCCGAGGACGAGTAGGCCAGGAGAGAGACAGAGGAAGACACCATGTCCACGCGTACGCTCATCTCGCCGGCCCAGCGCGCCAAGCCCCGTGCCAAGGCCGCCTACTGGACCGTCTTCACCCTGGTCGTAGGCGGCTTCACCCTGGTCTTCCTCGGACCGCTGTACTGGCTCGTCTCCAGCGGCTTCAAGGACGCCCAGGAAGTCATCCAGACACCGCCGACCCTGGTTCCGGGGAGCTTCACTCCGGAGAACTACAGTCGTGCCTGGGAGGTCATGGACCTGTCCTCCCTGCTGTTCAACACCCTCTACTACGCCTTCGGCGCGCTCGCCTTCCAACTGGTCCTCGACGTGGCGGCCGCGTACTCGCTGTCCAAGCTGCGCCCGGTGCTGGGCAAGGCGATCCTCGGCATGATGCTCGCCACCCTGATGATCCCGGCGACCGTGCTCGTCGTCCCGCAGTACCTGACCGTCCTGGACGTGCCGATCGTCGAGCGGAACCTGCTGAACACCCCGTGGGCGATCTGGCTGCCGTCCGTCACCAACGCCTTCAACATCTTCCTGCTGAAGAGGTTCTTCGACTCGATCCCGAAGGAACTCCTCGACGCCGCGGCCATGGACGGCGCGTCCCCGGTCCGCACCCTGTGGTCGATCGTGCTGCCGATCTCCCGGCCCATCCTCGGTGTGGTGTCGATCTTCGCGGTCGTCGGCGTCTGGAAGGACTTCCTCTGGCCGATGCTCACCCTGCCCGACCCCGCGAAGCAGACGCTCAACGTCGGCATCTACTCGCTCTCCAACGGCGTCCCGGTGAACGTGCTCATCGCCGCGCTGACCATCGCCTCCCTGCCCACCCTGCTGATCTTCCTGGTCTTCCAGCGCAACATCATGAGCGGCCTCACCGCCGGCGGCCTCAAGGGCTGACGCCCGCACGCCCGGTCCACCGCTCTTCCCGAAGCCTTCGCCGCCGGCCTGTCCGACGCCCCGCTGTCCGGGTCGGCGGCGAAGATCCACCCTGCCCGAAAGGAATGCCCCGTGGCAGCCCCTCACTCGCCCCGCACCGACGCCTGGTGGCGTGACGCGGTCATCTACCAGGTGTACCCCCGCAGCTTCGCCGACGGCGACGGCGACGGTACCGGGGACCTCGCGGGCGTCCGGGCGAGACTGCCGTATCTCGCCGAACTCGGCATCGACGCCGTCTGGTTCACCCCCTGGTACGCCTCCCCGATGGTCGACGGCGGCTACGACGTCGCCGACTACCGCGCCATCGACCCTGCCTTCGGCACCCTCGACGAGGCCGAGAAGCTGATCGCCGAGGCCGCCGCCCTCGGTATCCGGGTCATCATCGACATCGTCCCCAACCACGTCTCCGACCAGCACGCCTGGTTCCAGGCGGCGCTGGCGGCCGGACCCGGCAGTGCCGAGCGGGAGCGCTTCCACTTCCGGCCCGGACGCGGCGAGAACGGCGAACTCCCGCCCAACGACTGGCCCTCCCAGTTCTCCGGCACCACCTGGACCCGCGTTCCCGACGGCGAGTGGTACCTGCACCTGTTCACCCCCGAGCAGCCCGACCTCAACTGGGCCCACCCGGACGTCCGCAGGGAACACGAGGAGGTGCTCCGCTTCTGGTTCGAGCGCGGTGTCGCGGGGGTACGGATCGACTCCGCCGCACTGCTCGTGAAGGACCCCGCGCTCGCCGACTTCGTGGAGGGCGTCGACCCCCACCCCTACATCGACCAGGACGACCTGCATGTCGTCTACCGCTCCTGGCGAGCGATCGCCGACGAGTACGGAGCCGTCTTCGTCGGCGAGGTGTGGCTGCCCGACGCCGAACGCTTCGCCCGCTACCTTCGTCCCGACGAACTCCACACCGCCTTCAACTTCAACTTCCTCACCTGCCCCTGGGAGGCCGACCGGCTGCGGGGCACCATCGACGCGACCCTCGCCGAGCACGCCCCCGTCGGCGCCCCCGCCACCTGGGTCCTGTGCAACCACGACGTCACCCGCACCGTCACCCGCTACGGCCGCGAGGACACCGGCTTCGACTTCGCCAAGAAGCGTTTCGGCATCCCCACCGACCTCACCCTCGGCACCCGGCGCGCCCGCGCCGCGGCCCTGCTCACCCTCGCTCTGCCCGGCTCCGTCTACCTCTACCAGGGCGAGGAACTGGGCCTGCCCGAGGCCGACATACCGCCGGCCCGTATCCAGGACCCCATGCACTTCCGCTCCGGCGGCGTCGACCCGGGCCGCGACGGCTGCCGTGTCCCGCTGCCCTGGGAGGCCGAGGCACCGTCGTACGGCTTCGGAGCGACGCCGCAGCCATGGCTCCCGCAGCCGCAGGACTGGGACCGCTACGCCGTCGACCGGCAGCGCACCGACCCGGAGTCGATGCTCACGCTGTACCGCGAGGCCCTGACGGTGCGCGGCTCCGAGCCGGGCTTCGGCGACGGCGCCATGACCTGGCAGCCGGCCGAGGACGGTGTCCTCTCCTTCGCCCGGGCGGGCGGCCTGCTCTGCGTCGTCAACCTCTCGGACCGGCCGGCCGTCCTGCCGCCGCACAGGCGGCTGCTCCTCGCCAGCGGACCGTTGCACGCCGACGGAACGCTGCCGCAGGACACCGCGGTGTGGCTGCGGGCCTGAACCGGCGGCAAGACGCCCTGCCCGCGCCGCACGGGGGCGCGGACAGGGCGCGCCGCGAGCTGCCACGAGGGAGCCCGCGCTTGCGGGATCGATGGATTCCGGAAGGGAAGGAGTGCAATCCGCTTGCACATCTTGCATTGAAATTGCGCTACCCTTGCGTTTATGACGCGACGACTTGCTCAGGTGGCGAAGAAAGTGGGTGTCAGTGAGGCGACGGTCAGCCGTGTCCTCAACGGCAAGCCCGGGGTCTCCGAGGCGACCCGTCAGTCCGTGCTCACGGCCCTCGACGTCCTCGGGTACGAGCGGCCGACCCAGCTGCGCGGAGAGCGCGCCCGGCTCGTCGGCCTCGTGCTCCCTGAGCTGCAGAACCCGATCTTCCCGGCGTTCGCCGAGGTCATCGGAGGCGCGCTCGCGCAGCAGGGGCTGACTCCCGTGCTGTGCACGCAGACCCGCGGAGGCGTCTCCGAGGCCGACTACGTGGACCTGCTGCTCCAGCAGCAGGTCTCGGGCGTGATCTTCGCCGGAGGTCTGTTCGCGCAGGCCGACGCGCCGCACGACCACTACCACCAGCTGGCGGAGCGCAAGATCCCCGTCGTCCTGATCAACGCCTCGATAGAGGGGCTCGACTTCCCCTGTGTCGCCTGCGACGACGCCGTCGCCGTCGAGCAGGCCTGGCGTCACCTCGCCTCGCTGGGCCACGAGCGGATCGGACTGGTCCTCGGTCCCGCCGATCACGTGCCGTCGCGTCGCAAGCTGGAGGCCGCCCGGGCGGCGGCGAAGGCCGCGGACATGCCGTGGGCCGAGGAGTTCGTCGAGCGGTCGATATTCTCCCTGGAGGGAGGGCAGGCCGCGGCGGCGCGGCTGCTGGAGAGGGGGGTCACCGGCATCGTCTGCGCCAGCGACCCGCTCGCCCTCGGGGCCATCAGGGCCGCCCGCCGGCGAGGGCTTTCGGTCCCCGCCGAGGTGTCGGTCATCGGCTTCGACGATTCCGCGTTCATGACCTGCACGGAGCCGCCGTTGTCGACGGTGCGCCAGCCCATCGAGGCCATGGGACGCGCGGCGGTCGATCTGCTCTGCGCCCAGATCCAGGGGACCCAGGCCCACCCCGGCGAGCTGCTCTTCGAGCCCGAGCTCGTCGTGCGCGGATCGACCGCTCCGCCGCCCGTCCGCTGAGCGACCCGGGGCGTCGCACCTTCTCGGCGCCTGACGGCGCGTCCCATGTGACTTCGCGTCACCCGACGGCACCGGTATCGCCGCCGCTCTGAGCGGCCCCGATTCCGGTGCCGTTCGTCGTTCCGGTGCGCGTGCTCTGCCGTGTGCATGACGGAACCGTTGACAAAGCCATCACGCAGTAGAAACCTGTCACCCTGGCGATGCAAATGAGTCACAGATTTACTCAAGAAATCGTCCTGCCGTCGCCGTTCCTTATTGGAGTCATGCTGGGTCCCGCGCGTGACCTCATCGTTCCTCTTCCAGGCCTTCGCGTGCGCGCGTTCGCATCCGAGCCCGGTGGGGGGCGAGAGGTCATGCGCTGCGCCCGGATCGTGGAGAGGCCACCATGAGAGGCACACATCCGAGCAGGAGGCTGGGGGTCGGTCTGCTGACAGCGGGCCTGATCGCCGTCGGACTGCTACCCATCCCCGCGTACGCCGCGGCGGAGACCAACCTCGCCCTCGGCAGAGCGGCGACGGCCGGGGCAGCGCACAGCGGCTACCCGGCGGCCAATGTCACCGACGGAAGCCAGCAGTCGTACTGGGAAGGCCCCACCGGCTCCTTCCCGCAGTGGGTGCAGGTCGACCTGGGCGCCCAAATCTCCCTGGATCGCGTCGCGTTGAAGCTGCCCACCGGATGGGAGACGCGTTCCCAGACGCTCGCCGTCCTCGGCAGCACCGACGGAAACTCCTTCAGCACCCTCGCCGCCGGGCAGGCGCGCTCCTTCGACCCGTCCGCGGCGAACACCGCGAACATCGACCTGCCCACCAGCACCGCCCGGTTCGTCCGGGTGCAGGTGGCGGCCAACTCGGGCTGGAACGCCGCCCAGTTGTCCGAGCTGGAGGTCTACGGCGAGGACGACTCGGGCCCGGTCGACCCGCCGGTCGAAGGGACGAACCTGGCACGGAACAAGCCGATCGAGGCGACCTCGACGACCCAGAACTACGTGGCGTCGAACGCCAACGACGACAACACCGGCACCTACTGGGAGTCGGCGGGCTTCCCGGCCGGCCTGACGGTCGACCTCGGCTCCGACGCGGACGTCGAGGCCGTGGTCGTCAAGCTGAACCCGGACCAGATCTGGGGAGCGCGGACCCAGTCCCTGGAGGTTCTCGGCCGCGCGGACGGCGCCTCCGGCTTCACCACCCTCAAGGCCCGCGCCAACTACGCCTTCAACCCCTCCTCCGGGCAGAACTCCGTCGTCATCCCGGTGACGGGCCGCGTCGCCGACGTCCGGCTCACGTTCTTCTCCAACACCGGAGCCCCCGGTGCCCAGGTCGCCGAGTTCCAGGTCCTCGGCAAGGCCACGCCCCAGCCGGACCTCGTCGTCACCGACCTGACATGGACCCCGGCCTCGCCGAGCGAGGCGGACGACGTGACGGTCCGGGCCACCGTGCGCAACGCCGGCACCGCCCCCGCCCCCGCGACGACCGTCAACGTCAGCGTCGAGGGCGCCGTCGCCGGTTCCGCCCCGGTCGCCGCGCTCGCCGCCGGCGCCTCCACCACCGTCAGCGTCCCCGTCGGCCGGCGCCCCATGGGCGCGTACACCGTCTCGGCCGCGGTCGACCCCACGGACACCGTCACCGAACTCGACAACAGCAACAACAGCCGCACCGCGGCGACCAAGCTGACGGTCGCCCAGAGCCCGGGCCCCGACCTGCGGGTCACCGCGATCACCACCAACCCGGCGGCCCCCGCGGCCGGCGCGCCCGTCTCCTTCACGGTCGCGGTCAACAACCGCGGCACCAGCGCGGTCCCGGCCGGCACCGTCACCCGCCTCACCGTGGGCGGCACCACCCTGCAGGGCACGACCGGAGCGATCGCCGCGGGGCAGACGGCCGCCGTCGCCATCGGCGGCACCTGGACCGCCACGAACGGCGCCGCGACCCTGACCGCCACGGCCGACGCCACGGGCACGGTCGCCGAGACCGACGAGAACAACAACGTCTTCGCCCGTTCCATCGTCGTCGGACGCGGAGCCGCCGTCCCGTACACCGAGTACGAGGCCGAGGACGCCCGCTACAGCGGAACGCTGCTCACCGCCGACAAGAAGCGCACCTTCGGGCACACCAACTTCGCCACCGAGTCCTCCGGCCGCCAGTCGGTACGCCTCGACAACACCGGCGACTACGTGGAGTTCACCTCGGCGGGCGCCGCCAACTCCGTCGTCGTGCGCAACTCCATTCCCGACGCCGCGGCCGGCGGCGGTCGCGAGGCCACCATCAGCCTCTACGCCGACGGCACCTTCGTCCGGAAGCTGACGCTCTCCTCCAAGCACAGCTGGCTCTACGGCAGCACCGACGACCCCGAGGGGCTCACCAACCGGCCCGGCGGCGACGCGCGGCGCCTCTTCGACGAGTCGCACGCCCTGCTGACCCAGTCGTACCCGGCGGGCACCAAGTTCCGCCTCCAGCGGGACGCGGGCGACACCGCCCCCTTCTACATCGTCGACCTCGTCGACCTGGAGCAGGTCGCGCCCCCGGCGGCCAAGCCCGCGGCGTGCACCTCCATCACCGAGTACGGCGCCGTCCCCAACGACGGCATCGACGACACCGACGCGATCCAGCGCGCCGTCACCGCCGACCAGAAGGGCGAGATCGCCTGCGTGTGGATCCCGGCCGGACAGTGGCGCCAGGAGCAGAAGATCCTGACCGACGACCCGCTCAACCGCGGAACCCACAACCAGGTCGGCATCCGTGACGTGACGATCCGCGGCGCCGGCATGTGGCACTCCCAGCTGTACACCCTGACCCCGCCCCACGAGGCGGGCGGCATCAACCACCCGCACGAGGGCAACTTCGGCTTCGACATCGACGACAACACGCAGATCTCCGACATCGCCATCTTCGGCTCCGGCACCATCCGGGGCGGTGACGGCAACGCCGAGGGCGGCGTCGGCCTCAACGGCCGCTTCGGCAAGAACACCAAGATCAGCAACGTCTGGATCGAGCACGCCAACGTCGGCGTCTGGGCCGGCCGTGACTACTCCAACATCCCTGAACTGTGGGGTCCGGGCGACGGCCTGGAGTTCACCGGGATGCGGATCCGCAACACCTACGCCGACGGCATCAACTTCGCCAACGGCACCCGGAACTCGACGGTCCACAACTCCTCCTTCCGCAACACCGGTGACGACGCCCTGGCCGTCTGGGCCAGCAAGTACGTCAAGGACACGTCGGTGGACATCGGCCACGACAACCACTTCCGCAACAACACGATCCAGCTGCCCTGGCGGGCCAACGGCATCGCCGTCTACGGCGGCTACGGCAACACGATCGAGAACAACGTCGTCTCCGACACCATGAACTACCCGGGGATCATGCTGGCGACCGACCACGACCCGCTGCCCTTCTCCGGGCAGACCCTCATCGCCAACAACGCGCTGTACCGCACGGGCGGGGCGTTCTGGGGCGAGGCGCAGGAGTTCGGAGCCATCACGCTCTTCGCGCAGGGGCCGGACATCCCGGGGGTCACCATCCGTGACACCGAGATCCATGACTCGACCTACGACGGCATCCAGTTCAAGACGGGTGGCGGCGCGATGCCGAACGTGAAGATCACCAACGTCCGCATCGACAAGTCGGTCAACGGCTGCGGCGTCCTCGCGATGGGCGGGGCCCGGGGCAGCGCGACCCTGACGGACGTGACCATCACCAACTCGGCGGAGAGCGACGTCTGCGTCGAGCCGGGCTCGCAGTTCGTCGTCACTCGCAACTGATCCACAGCACCGGCGGCGGCCCGCTCCCCGCGGGCCGCCGCGTGTCAGATCCGGACACCATCCCCGAGCCGTGACTCGCACCCGGCGTGCGAGCCCGAAATGCGAGGACTGATGAGTACTCCCACCTGGAGATCACGGTGCCTGAGCGCCCTGGTCGCGACGAGCCTGCTGGCGATCGGTGGTCCGCTGATGACCGCCGCAGCGGAAGGCGGCCCCAACATCGCGCTCGGTGACAGCGCGTCGGCGAGCAGCGCGAACGGCGGATACGGCGCCGCGAACATCACGGACGGCGACCAGGGCTCGTACTGGGAGAGCGCCGGCACGACCCTGCCGCAGTGGGTGCAGGCCGACCTCGGCACCGGCGAGCGCGTCGACGAGGTCGTCCTGAAGCTGCCCGCGGGCTGGGAGAGCCGTACCCAGACCCTGTCCGTGCAGGGCAGCGCCGACGGCACCAGCTTCACCACCCTGAAGAGCTCCGCCGCCTACACCTTCAGCCCCGGGTCCGGGAACTCGGTGACGGTCTCCTTCCCGGCCACCCAGACCCGCTTCGTGCGCATCGCCGTCAGCGCCAACACCGGCTGGCAGGCCGCCCAGCTCTCCGAACTGGAGGTGCACGCGGCCGACGGGTCCTCGGCGAACCTCGCGGCCGGCAAGACCCTGAAGGCGAGCAGTCACACCGAGGTGTACGCGGCCCCCAACGCCAACGACGGCAACCGGGCCAGCTACTGGGAGAGTGCCAACAACGCCCTTCCGCAGTGGATCGAGGCCGACCTGGGCGCCTCCGTCGCCGTGAACCGCGTCGTGCTGAAACTGCCGGCCGGCTGGGGCGCCCGCAGCCAGACCCTGAAGATCCAGGGCAGCGCCAACGGCACGGCCTACACAGACCTGTCGGCCTCCCAGGCGTACACCTTCAACACGGCGAACGACAACACCGTCACGATCACTCTCGACTCCGCCACCACACGCCACGTGCGCGTCCTGGTGACCGCCAACTCCGTCCAGCCGGCGGCCCAGCTCTCCGAGCTGGAGATCTACGGCCCGGCCGGCGGCGACACCCAGGCACCGACCGCACCAACGAACCTCGCCTTCACCCAGCCCGCGAGCGGACAGATCAGGCTCACCTGGAGCGCCTCCACCGACAACGTCGGCGTGACGGGCTACGACATCTACGCCAACGGGTCCCTGCTGACCTCCGTCGCCGGCAACGTCACGACGTTCACCGACAGCCGCCCCGCGAACCAGACGGTCTCCTACCGCGTCCGGGCCAAGGACGCCGCCGGCAACCAGTCCGGCGACAGCAACACCGTCACCCGCATCGGCGACTCCGGCGACACCCAGGCGCCCACCGCACCCGCGAACCTGGCCTTCACCGAGCCCGCGAGCGGACAGATCAGGCTCACCTGGAGCGCCTCCACCGACAACGTCGGCGTGACGGGCTACGACATCTACGCCAACAACGTCCTGCGGGACAGCGTGACCGGCAACGTCACCACCTTCACCGACACCCAGCCGGCGACGAGCACCGTCACCTACCACGTCCGCGCCAAGGACGCCGCCGGCAACCAGTCCGGCAACAGCAACACCGTCACCCGCAACGGCAGCGGCGGAAACGGCTCGAACCTCGCCGTGGGCAAGCCGATCGAGGCCTCCTCCACGGTGCACACCTTCGTCGCGGCGAACGCCAACGACAACAACACGGCGACCTACTGGGAGGGCGCGGGCGGCAGCTACCCGAACACCCTCACCGTCAAGCTGGGCGCCAATGCCGACCTCGACCGGCTCGTGCTCAAGCTGAACCCGGACACCGCATGGTCCGCCCGCTCCCAGACCGTCGAGGTCCTCGGCCGGGCGCAGAGCGCCACCGGCTTCACCAGCCTCGTCGCGGCCAAGAGCTACGCCTTCGACCCGGCGAACGGCAACACGGTCACCGTCCCGGTCGGCGGCCGGGTCGCCGACGTCCAGCTGAGGTTCACCGCCAACTCCGGCGCCCCGGCCGGTCAGCTCGCCGAGTTCCAGGTCATCGGCGTCCCCGCGCCCAACCCGGACCTCGCGGTCACGAACCTGACCACCTCGCCCGCCGCACCCGTCGAGTCGGACGAGATCACCGTGTCGGCCACCGTCCGCAACGACGGCCCGGCCGCGGCCGCGGCGAGCCGGGTCGCGCTGCGCCTCGGCGGCACCCAGGTCGCCACCGCGCAGGTCGGCGCCCTGGCGGCCGGCGCACAGACCACGGTCAGCGCCTCCGTCGGGGCGCGCGACGCCGGATCGTACGAGCTGAGCGCGGTCGCCGACGAGGCGAACGCGGTCATCGAGCAGAACGAGACCAACAACACCTACACCCGGTCCACTCCTCTGGTGGTCAGGCCCGTCGCCAGCGCGGATCTCGTCGCCTCCTCGGTGACGACCACCCCGTCCAGCCCGGCGGCCGGTGACACCGTCAACTTCAAGGTGACGGTGAAGAACCAGGGCAACGAGCCGAGCGCGTCGGGCAGTCACGGCGTGACGCTCAGCCTCCTCGACGGCCAGGGCCAGACGGTCAAGACCCTGACCGGCGCCCACACCGGCACCCTCGCGGCGGGAGCCTCGGCCGAGGTGAACCTCGGTCCGTGGGCGGCGGCCAACGGCTCGTACACGGTGCGGACCGTCCTGGCCGACGACGCCAACGAACTGCCGGTCAAGCGCGCCAACAACACCTCCACGCAGCCGCTGTTCGTCGGCCGCGGGGCGAACATGCCGTACACCAACCACGAGGCGGAGGACGGCACGGCCGGCGGCGGCGCCACCGTCGTCGGACCCAACCGCACCGTCGGCGACATCGCGGGCGAGGCGTCCGGGCGCAAGGCGGTGAACCTGGACGCGACCGGCGAGTACGTCGAGTTCACCACCCGCGCCGCCACCAACACCCTGGTCACCCGGTTCTCGATCCCGGACGCCCCCGGAGGCGGCGGCATCGACTCCACCCTCAACGTGTACGTCGACGGCGTGTTCAAGAAGGCACTGCCGCTGACCTCGAAGTACTCCTGGCTGTACGGCGCGGAGGCCTCGCCCGGCAACTCGCCCGGGTCGGGCGCGCCCCGGCACATCTACGACGAGGCGCACATGATGTTCGCCGAGACCATCCCGGCGGGCAGCAGGATCCGGCTGCAGAAGGACGCCGCCAACACCGCCGGCCACTACGCGATCGACTTCGTCAGCCTGGAGCGGGTCGCGCCGGTCGCCAACCCGGACCCGGCCACCTACACGGTGCCCGCCGGCTTCACGCACCAGGACGTGCAGAACGCGCTCGACAGGGTCCGCATGGACACCACCGGCAAGCTCGTCGGCGTCTACCTGCCGCCCGGCGACTACCAGACGTCGAGCAAGTTCCAGGTGTACGGCAAGGCGGTGCAGGTCGTCGGCGCGGGCCCCTGGTACACGCGTTTCCACGCGCCCTCCACCCAGGACAACACCGACGTCGGCTTCCGCGCCGAGGCGGCGGCCAAGGGTTCGCTCTTCAAGGGCTTCGCCTACTTCGGCAACTACACCTCACGCATCGACGGCCCGGGCAAGGTCTTCGACTTCGCCAACGTGTCGGACATCGTCGTCGACGACATCTGGAACGAGCACATGGTCTGCCTCTACTGGGGCGCCAACACCGACCGGATCACCATCAAGAACTCCCGCATCCGCAACATGTTCGCCGACGGCATCAACATGACCAACGGGTCGACGGACAACCTCGTGACCAACAACGACGCACGGGCGACCGGTGACGACAGTTTCGCGCTGTTCTCCGCCATCGACGCGGGCGGCGCGGACATGAAGAACAACGTCTACGAGAACCTGAGCTCCACCCTGACCTGGCGGGCGGCGGGCGTGGCCGTCTACGGCGGCTACGACAACACCTTCCGCAACATCCACATCGCCGACACCCTGGTCTACTCCGGCATCACGATCTCCTCGCTGGACTTCGGCTACCCGATGAACGGCTTCGGGACCGAGCCGACGACCTTCGAGAACATCTCGATCGTCCGGGCCGGCGGCCACTTCTGGGGCAACCAGACCTTCGGCGGCATGTGGCTCTTCTCCGCCTCCAAGGTCTTCCAGGGCATCCGCGTCAACCATGTCGACATCGTCGATCCCACCTACAGCGGGATCATGTTCCAGACGAAGTACGACGGCGGTGGCCGGCCGGAGAACCCGGTGAAGGACACCGTCTTCAACGACATCTCCATCTCCGGCGCCCGCAAGAGCGGGGACGCCTGGGACGCCAAGTCGGGCATGGGTATCTGGGTCAACGAGATGCCCGAGCCCGGACAGGGCCCGGCGGTCGGTGAGGCGACGATCAACTGTCTGCGGATGACCAACAACGCCGAGAACATCCGCAACACCACGACGACCTTCAAACTCAACATCAACCCCTGCTGACCTGGGGTTCGCCCCCTGACGACCACGACCAGCGCCCGCCGCGCCCGGCGACGGGCGCTGGTCCCGTGAGTCGGCCTGCCCAGTGGTGGACCGATCAAGCTACTCGTAGACGAATGGTCGTATAATTGCGGCATGGGACGAACGAGTGATGCCCGGGACAAGATCCTTACCGCTGCCCAGTCTCTGATCGAACTGCGCGGCTACTCGGCGCTGGGCGTGGCGGAGATCTGCAAGGCGGCCGGTGTGCCGAAGGGCAGTTTCTACTACTTCTTCGAGTCCAAAGAGGCCCTGGCGCTGGCCGTGATCGACGAGCACTGGGCTGCGCAGCGGCGCGACTGGGAACGCGTACTGGGCGGCGACCAGGAGCCTCTGGGGCGGCTCCGGCAGCTGTTCGAGGAGACCGCGGCGGCTCAGAACGCCGGTCAGGCGTCGTGCGGCACCGTCTCCGGGTGCATGTTCGGCAACCTGACGCTGGAGATGAGCAACCAGACCGAGGCGATTCGTGATCGTCTGCAGCAGATCTTCGACGCCCAGGTCGACATGATCGAAGAGGTGATCCGCGCGGCGTCGGAGTGCGGGGACGTGAGGGTCACCGACACCCGCGACGCCGCTCGTTCCGTCGTCGCGCAGCTCGAAGGGCAGGTGCTCTTCGCGAAGTTGTACAACAACACCGCCCCGCTCGACGCGCTCTGGAAGAACGCCGTGGCCCTCCTGGGGGCGCGTGCCGCCGAGGAGACCGCGGCGGCCGTCTGACGTCGCGGCTCACGCGAAGGTGACGTCCTGGATGTCGATGGTGACGAGTTCGATGTCGCGCGACACCGTCCCGTCCGCGTTCAGCGGGTGGACCCGTCGTCGGGTGGGCACCATGATGCCGCCGAAGCTCACGTGGTCGAAGGTGAAGTGTGCTGCCGGCCCGGCGTTGAGTACCTCCGCGGTGTAGTCGTGCCTGCGGAGCAGGCCGTCCTCACCGAAGTGGAAGAGCTGCTCCCGGCTGTGCGTGGCGATGTCGTCCGGGAAGGTGACCTTGAGCCGGCTCCACCTCTCGCCCTCCTCCGTGGTGATGGGGGCCAGTTCCTCGGTGCGGAAGCCGGGGGAGGCGAAGCTGAACGGGGACGTCAGGTAGGTCCACATCGCGTAGCCGGCGAAGTAGGCGACGTGCAGTTCGTCCCACGGGGTGTCGAGGGTGTGACCTTCGAACGCCGCCCGGGGCGCCGACCGCTCGGCCCGCACCTCGCCCGCGTCGTTCACCACGGCCACGCGCTCGGCGGTGAAGGAGGTGTGCAGGTCGGGGGCGGTGAAGGGGTGGTGGCTCGCGTGCTGCCGACGGAGATCGACCCGGACCGTGGCACGGTCGAAGACCCCCTCCCAGCCCTTCAGGGCCCACAGTGCTCCCCCCGAGCGGAAGTCGACCGTGGCCGACTCGTACCGGCGGTAGCGGTCCAGGCCGCCGTGCGCGTCGATGACGTGGGCCGCGAGATCACTCATGACAGGGTCCTTCTGTTCGAGGCGTTGCAGTGCTGCGGAAGGTGGGCGCAGGAGAGGTTTCCGTCGCCTCGCTGATAATGACCGGTCGTCTTAAACTCTGCAAGGCTGACATTCCTGGACGTCGAGATCCAGCTCACTTAGGTGCTTGCTTTGCTATCATCTAAAGTGACCGATCGTCTTAGGGGGGTGATCGATCGACAAGGTGATCCCCGCCTTGTCCGCGGAGGGAGCCAGCGGTGCCCAGAGCAAGTCTGCGTGAGAACCTCATCGCCGCGGCGGTCCAGGAGTTCCACGCCCGTGGCTACGCGGCGACGGGCGTGAAGGACATCACCGACGCCGCCGGCGCGCCGAAGGGGTCGTTCTACAACCACTTCGACAGCAAGGAAGCCCTGGCCGTCGTGGCCCTGGAACGCTACGGCGCGACCCGGCGGCTGGACGACCTCCGCGACACCTCGGTCGCACCCCTGACCCGGCTTCGGGAGCACTTCGAGTTCCTGCGCGACGAAAACGTCCAGGCGGAGTTCACCAGGGGCTGCCTCGTGGGTGACCTCGCCGTCGAGGTGGCTGATCACAGCGACGCGCTGCGCGCCACGACCAGCAGCGGCCTCCAGGCATGGACCGACGCGCTCACCTTCGCCGTGGCAGACGCCCAGGAGGCGGGCGACGTGGCGAAGACCCTGGAGGCGGCCACCCTTGCGCGCTTCGTGCTGAACGCCTGGGAAGGCGCCCTGATCTCCGCCAGGGCCGACCGCTCGGCACGAGCCTTCGAAAGCTTCTTCACCGTCGTCTTCGGTGTGCTGCTGCGCTGAACACCGCGCGACGGCGTGCGCCGGACGGGGCCGGAGGTCCGGGGCCGAGGCCGGGAGTCAGGTCGACGCGGTCACCGTGGACCGGCCGGTGGTGCGCGGTGTGGCGGTCTCCCAGACGAAACCGTCCGGGTCGGTGAAGGAACCGGCGGTGCCGCCGAGGACGATGCGGTGCGAGCCGGTGCCGTCGGCGGGGAGGCCGAGATCCTTCGCCAGGCCGCGGCGCTTGTACAGCGCCAGCTTGACGGGGCCGGCCTCGCCGGCGGCGAACTCGGCGTACTTGCCGCCGAAGCTCCTGGCCACGGTCAGGCCCTGGCCGACGTAGAACCGCTTGCTGGTCTTCACGTCCTCGACGCCGAGCAGGAGGACGATCTCGTCGATCTCCTGGGTGGCCGGTCCCGCGTCCTTCTTCGCCGGGGTGGCGGCCTTCCAGATCGTCCCGTCCGGTGCCTGGACGACACCGCCGTAGCCCCACAGCGATCTCGCGGCGGGCTTCAGCACCGTGGCGCCGGCGTCCACCGCGGCGCCGAGGAAGTGGTCGACGGTGGCCGGCCGGGACACCGTGAGCGCCATGGTGAAGCCACGGAAACCGGTGGAGTGCGACTCGGACGACCGCAGGCGTATGTGCGTGTCCACTCCGAAAGCAGCGTAGAAACGACGGGCGGCCTCGGGGTCGGCCACCTCAAGGGTGACGGACGCGAGGGACGTGGTGGATGCGGTGATTGCCATGGCCATCACGCTAGGGGCTGCCCGGCGGCCCGGGCTTCTCGATTCCTGACCGGTCTTGTCAGGTAACGCCTCAAGAGACTCCTGCTGATTCGTGAGCCGATTGAACACACCGGCGCCGTTCCCCGTATGGCACCCGGGGGGAACTCATGCCCGGGTCGACCAACGCGTAGGAGTACAACCGTGGGACGCAACACGCGCAGACGCCCAACCGGCGCGCGACGCGCGACATTCGCAGCCGTCGCGCTGATGCTAGGCGGCGGAGGACTGGTCGGTGTGAACGTGTACGCCTCCGCCACCGACAGCGGCGCAGGCGACAACGTCGGTGACACCACGAGCGCGTGGGACGCCGCCACGATCGACTGCCCCGACGTGGGTGAACAGCTGACCGCGGTGCCGGATGCCGCGCGGGCGGAGGTCGACAAGGAACTCGCCCTGCTCGACCAGCAGATCGCCGACGCCTACCAGCAACTGCAGCAGCAGCCGGTCGAGTCCGCCCAGGAAGCGGTCGTGAAGCCGCTGACGGAGCAGCGCGGCGCCACGATCGAGCGCATCGCCGTCGCCCTGGACAACGCGGGTGAGCGGCCGGAAGGGCTCGAGGCCCTGGCGGCGTGCACGCTGCTGGAGGCCGAGGGCGCGCAGGAGGGCGCCGGTGAAGGACAGGCCGGTGACGGCTCCGAAGGCGCGGGAGACGGCCAGGCCGGAGACGACGGGCAGGCCGACGAGGGTGGTCAGGCCGACGACGGGGATCAGGGCGGCGAAGGACAGGGCGGCATCGGCGGCCAGGGCGGCAACGGTCCCGTCGCCGCGGACTTCGCGGACATCGCCGACGTCCAGCCCGACGTGGCCGCTCCGCCCCAGACGGAGGCCGCGTCGCGAGGCACCTTCACGACCAGCTGCGGTGTCAACGCCGAGGGCCTGTTCAACTCGGACAACGTGATCGTGGCCCCCGGTGTCACCAACGGGGCGCACCACTTCCACGACTACATCGGCAACCAGTCCAACGACGCGTTCGCGAGCGACGAGGACCTCGCCGCCGCCGACACCAGCTGCGCCGCCCAGGGCGACAAGTCGTCGTACTACTGGCCCGTGCTGCGTCTGCAGAACGGCACGCAGGAGCAGGACGCCCAGTCGCCCGGCGGTGGCGTGGAAGGAAACGCCGGCGAGATCGTGACGCCGAAGGAGGTCACGCTGACGTTCGGCGGCAGCCCGCTCGGCGAGGTCACCGCGATGCCGCGGCTGCTGCGCATCATCACCGGCGACGCCAAGGCGTTCGTCAACGGCCCCGGCAACGCGAACGCCTCCTGGAGCTGCACCGGCTTCGAGGACCGGCAGCTGAAGGACAAGTACCCGCTCTGCCCGTCCGGCAGCGACGTGGTGCGCACCTTCCGCTTCCAGAGCTGCTGGGACGGTACCAACATCGACAGCGCCAACCACCGCACGCACGTGGCCTTCGCCGACGCCTCCGGCAACTGCCCCTCCGGCTTCCGCGCGATCCCGCAGCTGGTGCAGCGGATCGTCTACGACGTCGACGCGCCGAGCCTGGACGACGGCGGCAGCACGACGCCGCTGTTCGCGGTGGACTCCTTCCCGGAGCAGCTCCACAAGCCCGTCACCGACCACGGCGACTTCGTCAACGTCTTCGACGAGGACCTGATGGGGGAGATGGTCGACTGCATCAACGACGGGCGTCAGTGCGGTGCCGGCGCCGGGGACGGCGACGGCGGAGGCGAGGAGGAGCCGACGGCTTCCCCCGAGGATCCGCAGGACGGCGGCGACGGCGGCACGGAGCAGCCTGGTGAGCCGGGTGACGGCGGCGCGGAGCAGCCCGGCGAGCCCGGTGACGGTGGAGCCGAGCAGCCTGGTCAGCCCGGTGACGGTGGTGCGGACCAGCCCGGTCAGCCCGGTCAGCCCGGTGACGGCGGTGGCGTCGACGAGCCCGGCAAGGGTTCCGAGGGCGGTACTGAGCCCGGCGACGCACCCGACGACGAGGCAGCGCCGTCGAAGGGCGCCCCGGCGACGAACACGCCGCGTCCCGTGGAGCCCAAGGCGGCGGGCACGCCGAACGCTCCGCTGCCGGCCGCCACGTCCCGGGCGCCTGCTGCCGGGGCCGGGGCCGACGATTTCGGCGCCGGGACGTCGGCCGGACAGCAGGTCGCGGCTCCGCAGGGGAGCCAGGGCGGACTGGCCGAGACCGGCACGCGCCTGTGGCCCGCCGCGGCCGGCTCCGCACTGCTGATCGCAGGGGGACTTCTCCTGGTGCGGACCCGACGCCGCCAGATGTAGCGTCGCCAGGCCACCTTCGACGAGAGCCCGGGTCCGTCTGGACCCGGGCTCTTCACTGCGCTGCTTGTGTGGCTGGTGGATCCCCGGAGGGAGTGCCTCGGGCCCCGTTGTGTACGCCGAGGCAAGTACGCCCGCTTACTCCCGCTGTCAGACGCCTCGCGCACCCGGTGCGCGGCACGGTGGTGTGCGTGAAACTCAGCCGCCCCGCACGCCGGGTCACCCTTGTCATGCATGTCATCGCCTCCGCGGGCTGGCTCGGGCTGACGCTCGGGCTGCTTGCCCTCGGCCTCACCGCGGCCACCACCGGCTCCGCGGTGACGGTGGAGGCGTCGGTCCGCGCGATGAAGCTCTTCGCCGACTGGCTGCTGCTGCCCCTCGCGTTTCTCACCCTCGGCAGCGGTCTGCTGCTGTCCCTGGGCACACAGTGGGGACTGGCCAGGCATCGCTGGGTGTACACGAAGTTCTGGCTGACCCTGGCCACGACCACCGCCACGGCCTTCGCCCTGCGCCCCGGGGTGAACGCGGCGGTCGCCGCCGTGGCGGCCGGAGAAGGACTGCCGGACACCGGGGACATCCTCATGGGACCCGTCGTGTCGCTGTCCGCCTACCTGTTCATGACGGTCATCTCGATCCTCAAGCCCTGGGGACCCACCCGCCGGGGCCGCAGGCTCCGGGCTGCCGGGCGCAGGCCGGAGCCCGCCGGGCGGGTCGTCGAGACGGTCTGACCAGCGATGGCGGGAGAGGGCGGCCAGCAAGTCGGCCCCGTGTGCGACAGCGTGCAACCATCCGGGTTCCGGGTCGTACCCTCGCAGGTCCGTTTCGGCGGGGAGCCATCCGGCGAACGCCTTCCACCGCTCCGGTTCCCACTCACCGCCGTCGACGACGAGGGCGAGGACGAGAGGCGCGAAGGAGCGGGCCTGAATGCCGGGGACAGTGAAATGCGCGGCCACGAGGTCCCCCAACGGCACTGTCACAGAACTTGCTCGCACGCTTCGGCGCGGGAACCGCGGACCCAGGGGCCGTCCAGGCGTGGGGTCGTGACCACGGCTCGGAGCGCACACCGGAGCCGCGCGTGCGGGAAGCGCTGTCGCACGCCTGGGCGGGGGAGTCGTCCCGACCTGCGTGACGGCCATCAGGGTGGTCGCAGGCCGTGTCGGGCGTCGGGCGCGGACCCCGGTTGGCCATGCTGGGCCAGGAATGGCGCACCCTTCCCAGCGACAAGGAGCACGGCATGCCGGCAGATTCGGTCGGACGATTCCTGGCGGCTCTGGACCCGGAGCACCGGGAGGCCGTCGGCGCCCAGCCCGACGCGGAACAGCAACGTCTCGCGGCCGCCTGGGAACGGGAGCTCGAAGCGGACGACGAGCTCGACACGCTCGACGAGTTGTCCCCCGCGGCGGCGGAAGCGGAGGCCGCCCGCCGTGTCATGCAGCGCGAGACCGAGTAGGACGTTTCGTACGACGGATCTCCCGGCGGACCGCCGGAAGACGTCGGCGACGGGCAGTCCAGCCCCGTACTCGGCAGGCCCCCGCCACTCACCCCGCGCCGGGCAGCCCGAAGGTCGTGACGACCGCCGCGTGATCCGAGGGCCAGTCGTTCCCGGCCACGTCGGGCCAGGCACGCGGCGTGCCGGTCACGAATGTCCGCGAGCCGAGGACCCGCAGGCCGCGGTGGAGGACGTAGTCGATCCGGTCCTGCGGTTCGGGCCGGCCGCCGCAGTCCTCGTGCACGGCATGGATCGGCGACCAGGTGTGACCGGGCGCGGCGACGGGATCGGGGTGCGCCTCGCGGTAGGAGTCGAGCAGACCCGCCTCCTCGGCCGCACGCGTCACCGGCCACGCCACGTCGGGACGGTCGAGGTGCGACGGGCAGTTGAAGTAGCCGACCAGCACCACGGGCACGCCGTCGTCGCTCGTCTGCGCGATCCACCGCAGCGCCTCGCGCATCTGGGCCAGCCGGACCTCCTCGTGGGCGATCAGCTCGTCGGCGCCGAGCCCGTCGAAGGCCGACTCGTAGGGCCCGTACGGCGCGTGATTCAGGTGGGCCGTCCATACGTCGACCTCGCGGCCGGGACCGACCTGGATCCGCGCGCCCGCCGCTCCGTAGAAGCCGACGTCCGGGTCGCCGTGCTGGGCGGTGACGGGATGGCGGCTGATGATGCCGAGGTTCGCGCCTGCGGTGTGGTGATGCCAGCCGAGGGCCTCGGCCAGGTCCCGGGTGGCGGTGCCGGCGGTCTCCTGGAGCCCGACGACGTCGGCGCCGGTGTCGAGGACGGCCTTGATCTGCTTGGCGTGGTGGTCGTCGACCTTGGCGCCACCGAGCCAGAGATTCCAGCTCATGACGCGCAGTCGCAGTCGGGACGGTGCCGCGTTCGGCTCGTGCAGTGGTGTCGCTCCCGCTTCGGGTACGACACCCGTGCCGGCCGCGGCAGCGCGCCTGGGCACGGGTCCGGCAGCCTCCGCGGGTTCGGACCCGGCCTTCTTCTCAGGCGCGCCCTCGACCGCCGCCTTGCCGGGGAGACCCGCCACCCCGAGCCGCCCCCGCAGCACCATCGCCTCCAACTCCTCGGTGGTCACCCCGACGAGACTGTCCCGCACGGTCCGCCCCGGGGCCGCCGCGATCGGGGCCAGCGACGGGACGGCCAGCACCGCGCACCCGGCCGCCTCGGCGGAGGTGACTCCGGTCTGGGTGTCCTCGACGGCGACACAGGCGGCGGGTTCGGCGCCGAGGGCGTGGCAGGCGGCCAGGTAGGGGTCGGGGGCGGGTTTGCTGACAGCGGTGTCGTCCGCGGTGACGGCCACCGCGAACCGCTCGGCGCCCAGTGCGTCCAGGACGGTCCAGGCGACGGCCCGGGGTGACGCGGTGACCAGTGCGGTGGGTACGCCGTCCCGCGCCAGCGCGTCCAGCAGGTCGAGCGCGCCCGGCCGGGGCACGATGCCGGTCCGGACGCGGTCGGCGAACTCCCGGTGCAAAGTGGAGGACAGGTCGGCGACGGGGCGGGCGGTGGCGTCGGCGAGCCATGCGGCCGTGTGCTCGACCGTCCGGCCCAGCACCTCGGGCCGGTCGGCTTCGGTGAGCTGCCGCCCGGCGACGTGTTCCACCGCCTCCCACCACAGTCGCTCGGTGTCGACGAGCGTGCCGTCCATGTCGAACAGGACGGCCTGGAGGGGGAGGCGGGGGTGGGGGGGTCACGTGTGGATTCTCTTTCGGTTGGTGGTCGACCGCCGGTGGTTGCTCGCCGGTGGTCGTGTGCCGGTGGTCGTCGGACGGTGGAGGTGTCAACTGTCCTTGCGATCGGCGACCAGTACGGCGCGTTCCGGCAGCGCCACGCCGACAGGAGCGCCGGTGCCGAGCCCGGCCGCGTCGTGCGCGGGCAGGTCTGCCTTCACCTCGGTGCCGTCGGCGAGCCGTACGGTCATGCGGACGACGGCGCCGAGGAACGCGGTGGCGACGACGCGGGCCGTCCCGTTGTCGTCGGCGCTCACCCGTACGGCCTCGGGCCGCGCGAGCACGTCCACCTCGGTCGCGCCGCTGCCCGGCACCGGACCGTCGACCGGCAGCCGCTGCCCGAGCACCTCGACGTCCGTGCCCTTCAGCGCCCCCGGGATCCGGCTCATCGTGCCGACGAACTCGGCGACGAAGGCGGTCGCGGGACGGCCGTACAACTCGGCCGGCTCGGCGCACTGTTCGAGTCGGCCGGCCCGCATCACGGCGACCCTGTCGGCGACGGAGAGCGCCTCCTCCTGGTCGTGGGTGACGAACAGGGTGGTGATGCCGAGCTCCTGCTGGAGCCGCCGGATCTCCTCGCGCAGCGACAGCCGCACCTTGGCGTCCAGTGCGGACAGCGGCTCGTCCAGGAGCAGCACCCGGGGGCGCAGCGCGAGCGCCCGGGCCAGCGCGATCCGCTGCTGCTGGCCGCCGGACAGCTGGTGCGGGAAGCGCTCGCCTTTGTCGGCGAGCCCGATCAGCTCCAGCAACTCGGCGGCGCGGGAGCGGCGTTCGGCCGTACGGACCTTGGCGATCCGCAGCCCGAAGGCCACGTTGTCGAGCGCGTTCAGGTGGGGGAAGAGGCTGTAGGACTGGAAGACCATCCCGGCGTCCCGCCGATGGGCGGGGATCCGGGTGACGTCGCGGCCGTCGACCAGCACCGCGCCGGAGTCCGGATGCTCGAACCCGGCGAGCATGCGCAGCGCGGTGGTCTTGCCGCAGCCGGACGGGCCGAGCAGGGCGAGGAACTCACCGGCCCGGACGGTCAGGTCGAGCCCGTCGAGGGCGACGGTCGGCCCGAACTCGCGCCGTAGGTCGCGAAATTCGACGGTGGCCGCCTGCGTGGCGGCGGCCTTCTCAAGAGTGGTGGCGGTCATGGTTCATCCCCGGGATGCGGTACGGGTGCGTCCGCCGGCACCGGCGAGCGCGAGAAGCAGGATCCATGTCACGAGCAGACTGAGCACGGACACGGCGACGGAGAGCTGGGCCTGGGATCCGCTGACGTTCACGATCCACACCGCGAAGGGCTGGAAGCCCAGCAGTTGCGCCACCGTGAACTCGCCGAGCACCAGGGCGAGGGTGAGGAACGAGGCGTTGAGCAGCGCGCCGCGCAGATTCGGCAGGACGGCCCGGACCAGGGCCTGTGGCCAGCCGGCCCCGCAGGAGCGCGCTGCCTCGACGAGGGTGGGTACGTCGACCGCGCGCAGCCCGGCGTCCAGCGCCCGGTACACGAAGGGCAGCGCCATCACCACGTACGCCAGGACGAGTACGAACGGGAAGTCCGGGTTCTGGATCGCGACGAACGTCTGGAACAGCGGCGTACGCGACAGATGCTCGGGCCCCCACTTCAGCACGGTCCCGATGCCCGCGACGAACGCGATCGGCGGCACCACCAGCGGGAGCGAGCAGACCACCTCGACGACCGGCCGCAGCCGGGGCGCGCCGAGCCGCAGCGCGACCATGGCGGGCACCATCAGCAGCAGGACGATCGCGATGGTGGCGGCGGCCAGACCCAGCGAGAGCAGCAGGCCGGCGACGAAACCGTCGGTGGAGAAGATCCGTGTGTACGCGTCGAAGGTGATGCCCTGGCCCGGCACGTCCACCGTGAAGACCACGGACGCGGCCATGGGCACCAGGAAGTACAGTGCGGCGAGCCCGAGCACGCCCCACCGCCACAGGTTCAGGCGAGCCATCGGGCACTCCGGCGTTGCAGGGGCAGGTACACGGCCATGACGAGGCCCGCGACGAGGACCATGTCGAGGCTGAGGGCGAGGGCCACGTTCTCCTGGCCGACCAGCACGTTGCCGGAGATGGCGTCGGCGATCTGCAGGGTGACGAGGGGGACGGAGCTGCCCACCATGGCCGCCGCGGTGGCGTACGCGGCGAACGCGCTGCCGAACAGCAGCACCAGACCGCCGAGCAGCGAGGGCAGCAGCACGGGCAGGGCCACGTACCGCCAGTACTGCACCGTCGTGGCCCCGTTGTTCTGCGCGGCCTCACGCCACTGGGTGCGCAGCCCGTCCAGGGCCGGCGTGATGGTGAGCACCATCAGCGGGATGAGGAAGTACAGGTAGACGAGGACCAGTCCCCAGAAGCTGTACAGGTCCCAGCCGGTGCCGCCCAGTCCCAGGTGCCGGGTCAGCACACCGGCGTTGCCGAGCGTGGCGACGAAGGCGAAGGCCAGCGGGACACCGCCGAAGTTGGCGAGCACCCCGGACGCGGTGAGCACGGCCTCGCGCAGGGCGGGGAACCGTGAGGTCACCACGGCCTGGGCGATCGGCAGTCCCAGTACGGCACCGAGGGCGGCGGTGACGGCCGACAGCTTGACGCTGCCGAGGAGGGCGGTGAGGTAGGCGCCCTGGAGGGACGTCCACAGGTTGCCGGCAGTGTAGGACGTCGCCCCGGTCGCCTGGTCCTTCACGGTGAAGGCGCCGTTCAGCATGGCGACGGCGGGCAGTCCGAACGCGATCGCGGTGAAGACGAGCAGCGGGAGGACGGCGAGCCATCCGGGGGCGTGGCGCCGCAGCTTCGGGGAAGCGACGGGCGCCACGTCCGCGCGCGTGAGCGTGGCGGTCATCCGGAGACGGCCTTCGCCCAGCCCTCGGCGAGCACGGTCTTGGCCTCGTTCTGCTGCTGCTCGGTCGGGAAGGCAGGCGTGCCGGAGACCTCGGGCAGCTTGGCGGCGGCGGTCTTGTCGAGGGTGCCGGCCTTCTCCATGGCGGGCATCAGCGCGGGCCGCGCGTATCCCTGAAGCCACAGGTTCTGGCCCTCGGTGCTGTACAGGTACTCCTGCCACAGCCGGGCCGCGGCCGGGTGCGGGGCGTCCTTGTTGACGGCCTGCGAGTAGTACTGGGAGAACTGGCCGTCGGCCGGGACCGTGACCTGCCAGTCGACACCCTTGGACTGGAACTCCTCGGCGTAGCCGGCGTTGAGGTAGTCCCAGTCGATGCTGATCGGGGTCTCGCCCTTCTCGACCGTGGCCGGGGTGGACTCGACGGGGGTGTAGTTGCCGTTCTTCTTCAGCTCGGCGAAGAAGTCCAGGCCGGGCTGGATGTCGTCGAAGGATCCGCCGTTGGCCAGGGCCGCCGCGTAGACGCCGCCGAAGGCCGAACCCGACTTGGTGGGGTTGCCGTTCAGCGCGACCTGGCCCTTGTACTGCGGCTCGAGGAGGTCCTTGAAGGTGGCCGGGCACTCCTTGACGCGCTTGGCGTCGCAGCCGATGGAGATGTAGCCGCCGTAGTCGTTGTACCAGCGGGCCTGTGCGTCCTTCTGCGTCTCGGGGATGTCGTCGAACGCCTCCACCTTGTACGGGGCGAGCAGGCCCTGCTGGGCGGCGCTGATGGCGAAGGAGGAACCGAGGTCGAGGACGTCGGGCGCGCGGTCCTGGCCCTTGCGGGAGGTGACGGCGTTGATCTCGTCCTGGCTGGAGCCGTCGGGGTTCTCGACCTCGATCCTGATGCCGTACTTCTTCTGGAAGGCGTCGATGAGGGCGCCGTAGTTGGCCCAGTCGCGCGGCAGCGCGATGGCGTGCAGCGTGCCCTCCTTCTTCGCGGCTTCGACCAGCTTTTCCATACCGCCGAAGTCGGCGGCGGAGGTGGCGGTTGCGGCGGACTTGCCGTCCGCGGTGGTGGACGCGTTGTCGGGGGCGGCGCCACAGGCGCTCAGGGCGAGCACGGCGACGACGGTGAGGGAGCCGCCGAGAACGGCTGATCGCGGCAGGGACACGGACACGGTCTCTCCAGGGGTGCGCACAAGGGTGGGTGCTGCGGGGTGAGGTGCCGCAGGACAACCTGCGGTGAAAACTTGTCTGAACAAGTCGGCCTCAGTACGCCCGCTGAGAATGACCTGAAAGTGAACGTCAACCGAACCACAGCCCCTTGTTGCCTGCACAATCCCGGCGGACATGGAGCACGCAGAACATCGATTAGGCTGCGTAAGCTGCTTAAGCTGTGCACACCAACTACCCCAGAGGGGCGGCATGACGGCGCGACACGAGGAGATCGCCGAGGCGCTGCGATGCGCGATCGACCGCGAGGAGTACGCGGTCGGCGGCCGGCTGCCCTCCGAGACGGAACTCGCCGCGCAGTACGCCGTCTCGCGCGGCACCGTCCGCCAGGCCGTCGCGAGCCTCACCGCCGAGGGCCTGATCGGCTCCCGCCAGGGCGCGCGCCGGGTGGTGCTCGCCAGCCGCCGCAGCCAGAGCTTCGCCGAGTTGCGCAGCTTCGCCCAGTGGGCGCGCGCGATGGGCCGCGAGGCGACGGGGCGGGTGGTCGAGCAGGAGTTCCGGCCGGCCACCACCGAGGACGCGGTACGGCTCCAACTCCCTGAGGGTACGGACGTGTTGCACGTCCTGCGTGTGCGCGGACTGGACGGCGAGCCGGTGCTGCTGGAGCGGACGGTGTACGCCGACTGGATCTCACCGGCGGTGCGGTCGATCGAGCCGGACTGCGCGTCCGTCACCCAGCGGCTCTTCGAGGACACGGGCCTGGTCTTCGCCTACGGCGAGCACATCATCGACGCCGTCGCCGCCGGGGCACAGGACGCCGACCTCCTCGGCCTCCGCCGCACCAGCCCGCTGCTGCGGGTGCGGCGCGTGACGACGACACACGAGGGCCGACCGGTGGAGTGGTCCGACGACCGCTACCGCCCGGACGCGGTGAGCTTCAGCGTGCACAACTCGATCGGCAACAACGCGCTGGCCCGGAAGACCGTGGAGTAGAGGACCGCGGTCCGATCACCCTGACGGCGCCCACTTCGCATGCCTTGCCGGGATGCCGGGCAGAGGAGACGTTGTTCGGCACCCACACCTCAGGGGGAGTCCTCGTGTCCTCATCCGTAAGTGACGCCGTCGCCTCACCGGAGGGAGGGGACGGCACTCCGCTACGACGGGCCATCGGGCCCAAAATGCTGTTGCTGTTCGTGATCGGTGACATCCTCGGCACCGGTATCTACGCCACCACCGGTCAGGTCGCCGGCAAGGTCGGAGGGGCGCTGTGGCTGCCGTTCGTCATCGGCTTCTTCGTGGCGATCCTGACGGCCGCCTCGTACGTCGAACTCGTCGGGAAGTATCCGAAGGCGGCCGGGGCCGCGCTGTACACCCAGAAGGCCTTCAAGGTGCCGTTCCTGACCTTCATCGTCGCCTTCATGGTCATGTGCTCGGGCCTGTCCTCGGCGAGCGCGGCGGCCCGTGCCTTCAGCGGTGACTACCTCGCCGAGTTCACCGACTTCTTCCCGCCCACCTTCATCGCGATCCTCTTCATCCTCGCCCTCGCGGCCCTGGCCCTGCGGGGCGTCTCGGAGTCGGTGAAGACCAATGTGGTCCTCACCCTCGTGGAAGTGACCGGCCTGCTCGTCATCCTGGCGATCGGTGCGTGGGCGGTGCTGACCGGTGACGGTGAGCCCTCCCGGCTCGGCGAGTTCCAGGCGGAAGGCACGGGGTACGCGCTGCTCACCAGCGTGCTGGGCGCGACCGCCCTCGGCTTCTTCGCCTTCGTGGGATTCGAGGACTCCGTCAACATGGCCGAGGAGACCAAGGATCCGGTGCGCGCCTTTCCGCGAGCCATCTTCCTCGGCGTCGCCGTCACCGGGACCATCTACGTGCTGGTCGCCCTGGTCTCCTCGCTGCTCGTCGACTACCGCGTGCTGGAAGGCTCCAGTGGCCCGCTGCTGGAGGTCGTCAAAGCCGGCGGCCTTAACTTCCCGCCGAAACTGTTCGCGCTGATCGCCTTGTTCGCGGTCACCAACTCGGCGCTGATCAACATCATGATGGCCTCCCGCCTGTGCTACGGCATGGCCAACGAGCGCATCCTGCCGCGCGCCCTGGGCCGTGTGCTCCCACGGCGCCGCACTCCGGTCGTCGGCATCGCCTTCGTGTCGCTCCTCGCCATCGGACTGGTCTCCACCGGGGAGATCGCGGGCCTCGGCGACACCACGGCCTTCCTGCTGCTGTGTGTCTTCGCCGTCGTCAACATCGCCGTTCTGGTCCTGCGCCGCGACACCGTGGAGCACCAGCACTTCCGTACACCGACGGCTCTGCCGGTGGTGGGCGCGGTCACCTCCCTGATCCTGGCCAGCCCCCTGTCGGACCGGCCCGCGGACGTGTACATCCGGGCGGGCGTGCTGCTGGCCATCGGAGTCGGGCTGTGGGGGCTCAACAAGCTGGTGATGAGGGAGAGCGACAAGGCGTGATCCGCCGCGGAGCGGCGACTCGCCGCCCGCGCCGGTTCAGGACGCCGAGGACGCGACGGCGCGGTCGCCGGCGTCCGCGGACGTGGTCTCACCCTCGTCCAGGGACACGTCCTTGGTCTCCTTGCCGAGCAGGAGCGCGGTCAGGGTCAGTACCGCCATCGCGGAGAGATAGACACCGACCAGTCATGGCGAGCCGTCACCCAACTCCCACAGGGCCACCGCGATGAGCGGCGCGACGGCCGCCCCGAGGATCGAGCTGACGTTGTACGAGATGCCGGATCCTGTGTAGCGCACGCTGGTTGACGTCATGCCCATCAGGGTGAAGCCTGAGGACGCGGGACCTCGGATTGACGGGCGTCCGGGGTGCGCCGGTGGCTGGTGCGGGCATTGCTCGGTCTTTCGCGCGAGGTGGAGATCGGTCGCGTGGGTCAGGTCCAACGATCTCAGGGGTCTTATCCACCGGAAAATGGCTATCACGATGTGAGACACTGCGATCTCGTGGCCGTGGAGAGCTTCGACGGCGGTCGTACGATGGCCTGACCGTATCGAGCCACCTCAAGGAGTCGCCGTGGCCCGCCCTCGTGCCGCTGCCCGGACAGTCCGGCGCGACCCCGATCGCCACGACGCGCGGCAGCGGCAAGAAGCAGCGTCTGCTGGACGCCGGCGCGGCCCACGTGATCGTCACCGACGAGGAAGACCTCCCCGCCCGCGTCAAGGAGATCACCGGCGGCGAGGGCGTCCGCCTGGCCTTCGACCCGATCGCCGGACCCGGCGTCGAGCCCCTCGCCCAGGGCATCGCCCCCGGTGGCAGCCTTGTCGTCTACGGCGCTCTCGACTCCCGTACCACCCCGCTGCCCCTCGCGCAGTCCTACCCCGCGCTGACCACCAGGACGTACACGCTCTTCGAGATCACGACGGACCCGGAGCGGCTGCGCCGCGCGGTGGCGTTCGTCAACGCGGGCCTGGCCTCGGGCTCGTTCGCCCCGGTCGTGGACCGCACCTTCGACCTCGCCGACATCGCCGAGGCCCACCGCTACATGGAGGCCAACGGCCAGGTCGGCAAGATCGTCGTCACGGTCACCCATGAGGCCACCTCGTCTGACCGCCGGTGGGTTCAATCCCGCGTCGCGCCCGGCCGGTCCCGGGAGGCGTCCGCGCCCCAGCTCGCCAGCAGGCGCAGCGCCTCCTCCGACGCCGAACCGGGCGCGGCGTGGTAGCTGGTCAGTGACTGCTCCTGGTCTCCGGAGAGCGTGAAGGTCTCGTAGCGCAGCGTCAGTTCGCCCACCAGTGGATGCATGATCCGCATGCTGCCATGGGTCTTCTTCCTGACGTCGTGCGCCGCCCAGAGTCTGCGGAAGTCCTCGCTCTTCAGGGAGAGTTCGCCGATCAGCGCCGCGAGGAGCGGATCGTCCGCGTGCAGGCCGGCACCCAGCCGCAGTTGGCCCACCACGTCGTACGCCTTGGACTCCCAGTCGACGAACAGCCGCCGGGCCGCCGGGTCGAGGAAGGTGATCCTGCCCCAGTTGCGCTCCTGCGGGGCGCGTGCCTCCCAGTCGCCGAAGAGGGCCGAGGCGGTGTGGTTCCACGCCAGCACATCGGTGCGGCGGCCCCACACGTACGCGGGTACGCCTTCCATCGCCGTCAGCAGTTCCAGCAACTCGGGCCGGACGAGTTGGCGTTGCGGCGCGGGCCGCCGTACGCCGTGTGCCGGCTGGGCGATCCGCAGCAGGTGGGCGCGTTCCGCGTCGGAAAGTCCGAGCGCGCGCGAGATCGCGTCCAGCACCTCGCGCGAGACGTTGCGGGCGTTGCCCTGTTCGAGGCGCGTGTAGTAAGCCGCGGAGACCCCGGCGAGCTGGGCGAGCTCCTCCCGCCGCAGGCCAGGCACCTGACGCCGCCGGCCGTAGTCGGTGAGCCCGACGTCCGACGGCTTGAGACGCGCCCTGCGCGTACGCAGGAAGTCGCTCAGCTCTTTGCGCGGGTCGAGATGCCGCCCGGAGCCGGGTCCGACGTCGGACCCGGGCACGGTCGGCGGTGCGGTGCTAGGGGCGTGCTGGGAGTCCATGTCTCCGAGTATCGCGCCAGGTCCCGAGCCTGGGCTGTCCCTGCTGGGGACAGGCGTACGAGGCGTAGGCGAAGCAGGTGTCTGGCCCGCGCCGGGCGAGCGCCGCAGCCTGAGTGCGTGGCCACAGCTCAGGGAGCAGCAAGAATGACCGACACCACCACAGTTCCGCCCGCCACACCCCGACGTGACCGCCTTCCGGGCAGGGCCCTGCTCGGCCTCTTCCTCGCCGGGTTCATCAGCATCCTCACCGAGTGCCTTCCGGCCGGGCTGCTGCCCGAGATCAGCCGTACCCTGGACACGAGCGTCTCGCTCACCGGCCAGACCGTCACGCTCTACGCACTGGCCACAGCGTTGGGGGCGATCCCGTTGGCCCGGCTGACGGCGAAGTGGCCCCGAAAGCATGTGCTCCAGCTCGCGCTGGGCATCGTCGCAGCCGCGAACACAGTCACCGCGCTGTCCGGCGACTACACGCTGACGCTGGTGATCCGGTTCGTCGCCGGCCTGGGCACCGGACTGATCTGGCCCCTCCTCGGTGGCTACGCCGCCCGGCTCGCTCCGGAAGGACGGCAGGGCCGCGCCATCGCCATCGCCCTGGCCGGAACCCCTCTGGGACTCGCGCTCGGAATCCCGCTGGGAACCCTGCTCAGCAGCCTCGGCGGGTGGCAGGTCGCCTTCCACGCCTCCGCCGCCCTGATCGTCCTGACCATGACGTGGATGTGGGTGACACTCCCGAACCTGCCCGGTCAGCCGCTGGACGTACGTTTCAAGGTCTCGCGGGTCCTGGTCGTACCCGGACTGCGCGTCATCCTGTTCGCGCTGGCCACGTACATGGTCGCGCACAACATCCTCTACACCTACATCACCGACCTGCTCAGGCATGCGGGCATGTCCGATCAGACGGGCTGGGTGCTGTTCGCCTTCGGCGTCACCTCCGTACTGAGTGTTCTTGTGGTCGGCACCCACATCGACCAGCACCTGCGCAAGCTCGTGGTGGGGAGCACCCTGCTGTTCGCGATCTGCGTGCTCGTCCTTGCCGTGTTCTCCGGTGTGCCGGTGCTGGTCTACGCCGCGGTCGCGGCGTGGGGGTTCGCGTTCGGCAGCTCGCCGAGTCTGTTCGTCGGCAGCGCGATCAACGCGACGGGAGCGGCCTCCGACGTCGCACAGTCGATCACCATCACTGTCTTCTCCGCGTCCATCGCGCTCGGCGGCTTCCTCGGGGGCCTTCTGCTCGCGGGTCTCGGGGCGGCGTCGATCACCTGGGCGTCGTTGGCGCTTCTGATCGCCGCCGGAGCGGCAGTTGTCAGCGGCGTAAGGTACGCCTTTCCCAAGAGCACCTGAGGCACCGGCAGCAGGTGTCACGGCGCCGGGAAGTCCCCGGCGCCGCCGCCGGCGCAGCGTCGCTGACCGAGTGCCGTTCTCCGCGCGTCTCCCCCCGTGGCCGCTGATCACGACCTCACCCAGGTCAGCGCGCGAGGCCACGGTCTTGGGCAGCCGACGGACCTAACGGCCGGGTACGGGGATGAGCATGCAGCTGCTCGTGGCGTGGGCGAGGAGCCGGTCCGTGGCGTCGAACAGTTCCGCCTGCGCGAGGGCGGTGCGGCGGCCCTGGCTGAGCACGGTACCGACGGCGCGTACCTTGCCGGTGTCGACGGTGATCGGGCGCAGGAACTTCAGCGTCAGGTCGAGCGAGGTGTAGCCCATGCCGGCCGGCAGGACGGTCTGCACGGCGCAGCCGGCGGCGGAGTCGAGCAGGGTGGCGTAGACACCGCCGTGGACGCTGCCGATGGGGTTGTAGTGCTCCTCGCCCGGCTCCATGGCGAAGACCGCGCGGCCCGCCTCGACCTCCTCCAGGCTGAAGTTGAGGGTCGCGGCGATGGGCGGGGCGGGCAGGCGACCGGCCAGCACGTCCTGGAGGAATTCCAGACCGCTCGCCCTGCCCACCGCCGCCGCGGACACCCGGGGGTCCTCCCACTCGAACGTGCGCGACCTGCTCATGGGCGATCCTTCCGCGACCAACTGACTATGGAATTCGAAGCTAGCCAGCCACGCCTCTGGATGTCAATGTCGAAGCCAGCCTACGATGGGCGCATGACCTGGCTGGAGACCAGCACCGAGAACTGCACGGTGCAGCGCACCCTTGAGCTCGTCGGCGAGAAGTGGTCGCTGCTGGTGCTGCGCGACGCCATGAACGGCGTGCGCCGCTTCGACGACTTCCGCCGCCACATGGGACTGTCCGAGGCGGTGCTGGCGGACCGGCTGCGCAAGCTGGTCGACGCCGGAATCCTGGAGACCGCCCCGTATCGCGAGCCCGGCAGCCGTACGCGGTACGAGTACCGGCTCACCCCCAAGGGCTGGGACCTCTGGCCCGCGATGATCGCGCTCAAGCAGTGGGGGGACCGGTACACCGCGGACCCGGAGGGCCCGCCCCTGGAGGTCCGCCACCGCGACTGCGGCGAAGCGGTCGAGGCCGTGATCGTCTGCCCTGGCGGCCACGGCGCGCTCACTCCCCGGCAGGCCTACACCCGCCCCGGAGCCTCCGCCCGCACCCCGCGCTGACCCACGGTCCGGGCGCGGAGTGCGCGGGGACGGCCGGCCCGCCCCCGCGCCCCGGTGTGTCAGTCGACCACCATGCCGGCCGTCACGCCTGCCGGTGGCGCGAGCGCCAGGCCGAAGTTGTCCTCGACCTCCGCCTTCTCCGCCGTGTCGGGGTAGGGGTTCGTGCACGACACGCCCGCACTCGAACCGGACATGAGGCTGGTGCAGGGGCCGGGCTTGCGGTCCGGCAGCCCCAGGATGTGGCCGAGTTCGTGAGCCGATATGCGGACCGTGTCGTAGCCCTGGTTCACCGCCTGCCGTCCGATGTAGACGGTTCCGTTGCCGAGCGAGGTGGTGAGGGCGCGGGGCCAGCCGTTGTCGGCCAGGACACGGATGTTGGCGCGTTGCCCGGCTGCGGCCGGGCGCAGTTCGACGCTGTCCACGCTCTCGTTCCAGATGGCCGCGCCTCGGTCGACGGCGGCCCTGAACTCGGCCGACGCACTGGCGTCGTAGGTGACGACGCGCGCCGCTAGGGCCGGCGCGTGGGCGTCCGTGGGGGCGGCGTGTGCCTGGCCCGCGGTGGCCAGGGTGGCCGCGAAGGCGGCGGCGAGGATGGGGACGAACGTGCGTGCGTGCAAGGTCGGCCTCCTGTGGGGGAAGGTGGGCGTGTTCATGCCACGTTCTGCTGGGCACCCTGCCCGTACCCGCCGACCGCCAATCCCTCAATCGGCCCTGCACCGACCCGCGGTGGCGCCGCGGACGCGTGCGGGGAAACTGAACCGCCGTGGCTCCGCAGACGCGTGCGGGGAAACCCCGTCCCCGCCGGCCATCACCGCGCGAGCCTCGCCGCGGGACGGGCCGCGCCGGCCCGTACGGGACGGCGCGGCCGCATCACACGAGGTGGGCGAAGACCACCAGGTTCTCGGTGTAGTCCTTCACCGAGTGGTCGTAGTCCCCCGCGCAGGTGATGAGCCGGACCTCGGGGCGCTCCGTGTCGGCGTACACGCGCGTGTCCGGGAAATCGTCCTTCGGGAAGGTCTCCGTGTCGTCCACGACGAACTCCGCCTTGCGTCCGTCCGCCCGGTCGACGGAGAACCGGTCCCCGGGCCGGAGTTCGTAGAGCTCGGCGAAGACGGCCGCCGAGGTGGCCGTGTCCACGTGCCCGGCGATGATCGCGGCCCCCACCTCGCCGGGCGTGACGCCCTTGGCGTACCAGCCGACGAGATTGGTGTCGGCCGCGGGCGGCGGCTCCAGCTGGCCCGTGTCGCTGACGGAGAGAGAGGTGAAGGGGGCGTCCACGGAGATGCTCGGGATGAGCAGCCGGATCGGCGCGGAGCGGGGCAGCGGCCGCGCGCCGCGCTGTGTGTCCGTGAGCGCCGTGGACGAGCCCGGGGAACGGGAGGCCTGGGGGGTGCTGTCGGGTTGCTGGTGGTCGCCGAACACGCTGACGGCGATGATGATGATCGCCACGCCCCACAGGGTCAGCCGCCCGCCGCGGCCGGCGTGCTGACCGTCCGTCGCCCGCTCGGCGGGGGGCGTGGAGGGGGGACCTGCTGTCATCGGGCATCACCTCACTCGGGCACGACAGCACGGGCTTCGGAGCTCGGAGCTCGGAGCGGCGCGGGCCGCCGGCACGGTGTGCGCCGGCGGCGGCCGCGTCCCAGGAGAGTGGAACCGGTCAGGACGCCTGGTCGGCGGCCTTCTTGCGGCGCAGCGCGTACATGCCGGTGGCGCCGACGGCGAGAATGGCCAGTCCACCCGTGGTGACGCCGGGCGAGGAGAGGCCGCCCCCACCGGTGTGCATACCACCGCGCGGCTTCTCGTGGTCGCCACCGCCGCCCCAGCTGTCCTTGCCGTGACCGCCCTCCTTGTCCTTGTAGGACTCCTCGTCCTTGTCCTTGTCCTTGTACGACTCCTCGTGGCTGTCGCCGTGGCTCGAGCTCCAGTCGTCACCGCCCTGCACCGCGGCGAGCGCGCCACCGCCGGTGTGCATTCCGCCACGCGGTCCGTCGTGGTTGCTGTCCTTGTCGTAGTCCTTGCTGTATGACTTGTCGTGATCGCCGGAGCTCTTGTCGTAGTCGTGGCCGGAGCCGCTGTCGTGCTCCTTGCTGTACGAGGAGTCGTCGCGGCCGCCGTAGTCCTCGGCCGGTACGGCGAAAGCGCCGCCGGGCGTGGCGAAGGTGAGCGCGGCGGAGGTGGCCGCCGTGGCGAGAAGAATGCGGGCAGAACGCATATCGGTGTCCTTCCGCCGTGGCCGGGCAGCGGACACGTCATCAACTGGAATGAACCCGGCCTCGACACGAACCACCGTTAGCCAGTCCCTTGCCGCGCACCATCCGGGCCGCCCAGCCGTGTCATCGCTCCACCCGTCTGTCCCAGCGACACGCCGCCGCATCCCCCTGTCGGCTCAGTCCGATGTCACCCGGGTGCCCGCGCGGAGGCCATAGGGCGGCTGAGCGCCGCCTGACTGCAGGACGCGGGCCACGACGGGGCCGCACGAGTTCCGGGGCGCGGGCCGCGGCGTACGCGGTGACGCGCCCGGCCGCGGGAACGCACGAGTCTTCGCGGCGGCGAGAGGTCCCGCGAACTCGCCCCAGAATGCGGGCCAGTTGCCGCACGGAAAGGCCGTGCGGCCGGCAGGCGACGAAGGCAAGGAGCCCCGCTGGTTCTCGACCGGGGGGACATCCATGATCGACGTGATCATCGGCGGCGGCGGCGGACCGACCGGCTCGATGCTCGCCGCCTAGCTGAGACTGCACGGCGTGCATCGCGCCACCTCCTCCGCTGCGACGGCGGCCGCAGTGCGGTGCGCAAGCCGCTCGGCGTCGGCTTCCCCGGCGAGCCGAGCAGGGTCGACACACTGCTGGGGGAGGTCGAGCTGAGCGTGCTGCCGGCCGGCGACGCGGCGGACATCCAGCCGCCGATGGGGTGGGCAGGGACTCGACCTGGGCATCCAGGGCGCGTTCGACCTCGGCTGGAGACGGGCCGCCGAGGTCGCCGGCCGGACGCCGGAGGGCCGCTGGACACCTACCACGGCGAACGGCACCTCTACGGCGGGCCGGGAAGCCGGGTCGACCACGTCAACGACGCCGGCGGGGAACTGACGTGCCCGGCGTGCTGCTGCGGCCGGACGGTCATGTGGCCTGGGCCGGCGAGGATCAGGGGAATCTGATCGGTCAGCTGTCCCGGTGGTTCGGCGCGCCCCTCCGGTGAGCAAGGCAGGGCGCCTGGCGTTCGGCCGGATGGACGTGTGGGGTCGTGCCGTTTAGGCTGCCCGCTTGTCCCGCGTGGGGCGGATCGAAGGAGGAAGGCGATGTCACAGCCGGTCTCGGCGCCCGTCGGGGAGCCCGGAGGGCAGGCTCGCGCTGCCTGGACGCTCGCATGACCGTCGCCGAGGAACACCCCGGTGCCGCCCCGGTAGGCGCCCTGCGGCTCCGTCGTCGCCTGGAGCGGCTGATCGGCGTGGCCGCGACCGAAGGGAACGAGCTCGTCGCCCTGCGCAACGGTGACGAGATCTTCCCCGCGATGCTGGAGGCGATCCGGACCGCCGAGCACACCATCGACCTGATGACGTTCGTGTACTGGCGCGGCCGGATCGCCCGTGACTTCGCCGCCGCGCTCGCGGAACGTGCCCGGGGCGGGGTACGGGTGCGGCTGCTGCTCGACGGGTTCGGCGCCAAGGAGATAGAGCAGCACCTGCTGGACGAGATGGACGCGGCCGGTGTCCAGGTGGCCTGGTTCCGCAAGCCGCTGTGGCTGTCGCCGTTCAAGCAGAACCACCGCTGTCACCGTAAGGCGCTGGTGGTGGACGAACACACGGCGTTCACCGGTGGCGTCGGCATCGCGCAGGAGTGGTGCGGCGACGCCCGCAACCCGGACGAGTGGCGGGACACGCACGTCAAGGTGCGGGGGCCGGCCGTGGACGGCATCGCCGCCGCCTTCGCCCAGAACTGGGCCGAATGCCACGACGAGCTCTACGACGACAGGGACCGCTTCACCGAGCACGAGCAGCCCGGCGCTTCCGTCGTCCAGGTCGTGCGCGGTTCGGCGAGCTTCGGCTGGCAGGACATGCAGACCCTGATCCGGGTGATGCTCACCTCCGCCGAGTCGCGCTTCCGGCTGGCCACCGCCTACTTCGCCCCGGACACCTACTTCGTCGACCTGATGTGCGCGACCGCGCGGCGCGGAGTGACGGTGGAGATCCTGCTGCCCGGCCCGCACACCGATCAGCGGGCCTGCCAGCTCGCCGGCCGGTATCACTACGAGCGGCTGCTGGAGTCGGGCATCTCAATTTGCGAGTACCAGCCGACCATGATGCACGCCAAGATCATTACGGTGGACGGCCAGGCCTCGCTGATCGGCTCCACCAACTTCAACCGGCGCTCCATGAACCACGACGAGGAAGTCATGCTCGCCGTCCTCGACGAGGACTTCACCGCCGGGTTGGACCGGGACTTCGACGCGGACCTCGAACGCAGCGTCGCCATGGACCCGGCCCGCTGGAGGCGCCGCGCCCTGCTGGAGCGTGTGCGGGAGGCCGCGGTCCTCCCCGTGCGCCGGTTCCTGTAACCGGCCGCGGGACCGAGGGCGCGGCCTCCTGTGGGGCTCAGTTGGTGGCGAGCATGCCCTTGCGCAGGCGCCTGATGGTGCGGGAGAGCAGACGGGAGACGTGCATCTGGGAGCAGCCGAGGCGTTCGCCGATCTGAGCCTGGGTGAGTTCTTCGACGAAGCGCCAGTGGATGATCTGCCGGGACCGCTCGTCCAGGTCGGCGATCAGCGGGGCCAGGGCGTGGAAGTCCTCCACGAGCTCCATGGCGGCGTCCTCGGTGCCGATGAAGTCGGCCAGCACCGCCTCGCCCTCCTCGCTGCCGCCGAGCGTGGCGTCGAGGGAGGCGGAGTTGTATCCGTTGGCGGCGATCCGGGCTTCGATGACCTCCTCCTCGGAGAGGTTCATCAACTCGGCCAGCTCCTTGACCGTCGGCATGCGGTCCAGGCGGGAGCGCAGTTCCTCGGTGGCGCGGGCCAGTTCGACACGGGCCTCCTGGAGGCGGCGCGGCACGTGCACGGCCCAGGACGTGTCACGGAAGAACCGCTTGATCTCGCCGACGATGTAGGGGATGGCGAACGAGGTGAACTCCACCTCGCGCGACAGCTCGAACCGGTCGATCGCCTTGATCAGCCCGATCGTGCCGACCTGGACGATGTCCTCCATCTCGTCCGCCCCGCGGCTGCGGAAGCGGCCGGCCGCATAGCGGACAAGGGAGGTGTTCATCTCGATCAGCGTGTTGCGTGCGTACTGGTACTCGGGCGTGCCCTCCTCCAGTACCGCGAGCCGCTCGAAGAACTGCTTCGACAAGGACCGCGCATCCTTCGGTGCGACCTTCGCCGGGTCGGCCACCTCGGGCAGTTCGCCGGCGGCAGCCTGCTCGACGCCGGTCTGCGTGCTCGACATCGCGGTCGCGGTCATAGTTCCCAGCCCCTCCCTGTGCAGATCCATCGACCCTTCCATCGGCGGTCGATGATACGGCGCCTACCCAGGGTCGAGCGGAGCATGCAGGGAGGAGGGCAGCGGCCGCCGGGATCGGTTCACCGTCTCCGGCGTGGAGCCGGACGGGTGGCCCAGGAGTGTCAGGGCCGCCGCCGTCATCGCCTTCGTCGCCGAAGGCAGGGCGATGGGCAGGTGCGGGGCGAACTCGGGGGAGTGGTTCGCAGGGAGTGACGCGAGCCGTTCCGTGACGTTCGCGCCGATCGCGGCCGCCCACTGGCGTGGGCCCACGACCCCCACCATCCAGTAGCCCAGCGGGACCCCGGCGCAGCCGTGGATCCCCTGGCCGGCGTCGCCGTACAGGCCGAAGTCCTCCGTCGCCATCGACGGTGCCCACGGCACGACCCGTTCGGCGCCCAGCACTTCGCGATGGGCCTCGCGCGTCACCGCGGTCACCTCCCCGTCGGGGAGCGTGGCGGGCGATCGCGAGGCCACCGTGATGTCAGGGTCGCGTGGACAGCCGGACGCGGCCGACTCGGCGCGTACGACCCGCTCGACGGCTGCCACGGCACGGTCCAGGGACGCCTGGGACAGCGCGCGCACGGTGATGCCGAGCGTCGCGCTGTCCGGTACGACGCCGCTGTGCGTGCCGGCGTGCATCCGGCCGACGGTGACCGTGATCTGCTCGGCGGGTGCGCTCTCGCGGGACACGACGCCCTGAAGCCGTAGCACCACCGCGGCCGCGGCGAGTACCGGGTCCACCGTCAGATGCGGTGCCCCGGCGTGGCCGCCCCGGCCGTGCAGGGTGACGTCCAGCTGGACGCTGCCGGCCAGCACGGGCTGTCCGAAGCCGTGGGCCACCATGCCGCCCAGGAGGGGGGCGGTGTGCTGGGCGAGCACCGCGTCGGGGCGGCCGAAGCGGGTGTACAGGCCGTCCTCCAGCATGGCCCGCGCGCCGGTCAGCGTCTCCTCGGCCGGCTGGCCGACGACCACCACCGTGCCCCGCCAGTGCGGCAGCGCACCGGCCAGCAGGGTCGCGGCGCCGAGCACGGCGGCGACGTGCAGGTCGTGACCGCAGGCGTGCATGAAGGGGCCCTGGGCGGCGTAGGGCAGGCCGGTCCGTTCCCGGATCGGCAGGGCGTCCAGCTCGGCCCGCAGATAGACGCGCGGTCCCTCGCCGTTGGTCAGGACGCCGACCACACCGTGACCACCGACGCCCCGCGTCACCGCGTACCCCTGCGCCGTCAGCGCGTCGGCGAGGCGGGCCGCCGTGCGGGACTCCTCGCCCGACGGCTCCGGATGCTGGTGCAGGTCCATCGCGAAGACGGTGAGCGGGCGCAGCACCGTGTCCAACCGCCCGAGGACGGGCCCGTACTTGTCCGAGGGGACGATCGCCGCAGTGCTCACCCTGACATGATCCGGCGCACGGCCGGCCGGCCGCTGTCACGCCGCTGTCACCCGACGACAGCGCCCTGACAGCGGACGGCACCTGGATGCGTCAGTGGCGACCGATCCAATGAAGGGGCCGAACACCCCGGGACGAGCCCGGTGTGTCCTCACCTCAGGAGTGACCATGGCTGACAAGTCGACCCTCGCCGCCCTCGCCGACGAGATCCTGGAGCTCGAGTCGGAGACCTTCGAGATCTCGGACTACTCGGACGCCAGCGAGGTCGTGCTCGCCGGTTCCACGAGCTGCTCCTCCACCTCGACCTGCTCCTCCACCACCAGCACCACCTCCTGCAGCGCCTGATCCCAGGCCCGCAGCACGTCGGCGTCCGGCCCCGCCCGCCGCCAGAGCGGACGCGCGGC